>NZ_VRUX01000210.1:0-6789 GCF_008039885.1 Methylobacterium sp. WL103 | reverse complement strand
ACCACGGCGAGGCCGAGCGCCTCCCGGTCGCGGCGACGCGAGCGCAGCCAGGCCACCGCGGGCCAGACCAGCAGGGCGAGGAGGGTGAGGCCACGGTCGAGGGCGTTGTCGTCGTCCGGGACGCCGCGCATCAGGCTGTCGCCGAACAGACCGAGCATGATGGCGACGATCGCCGCCGCGGTGACGCCGAGCGGCAGCAGGTAGAGGTTGGCCGAGCGCATCCGGTCCGGCAGCGCCATGTAGCCGGCCAGCGTCAGCAGGATCGTGGCGACGAGGTTGGCGAACCGTTCGGAGGCGGGGCCGGGGAACGGCGTCCAGACCAGCGACAGCGCCATCCAGGCCAGCACGAGGAGGCCGGCGAGGAAGGCCGGGGCGCGCAGAAGCCGGACGCCGCCGGCGCGCAGCGGCCGTTGGCGGCCGTCGATGGCGCTGGCGAGGATCAGCAGGGCGACGGAGATCGGGGCGAGGATCACGGTCGCGCGCCGCGCCACCTGCGCCACCACCGGCACGATCACGAACAGCCCGAAGAACCCGACGCGTCGCAGGAGCGCGGCCGCATCGAGCGCGGGGTCGATCGTCTGGGTGGATGGGCGCGCCATGGTGCGACTCGGGAACCAGCGTGACGGTTGCGTGTGCCGGAAAGCCCGGCCGCGCCCGTCCTCGATGTCTCGCTTAAGCAAGCCGCGCGCTAGGGGCTGTAGACGCCCGGCCACACAGAGGCGCCGACGTCGCCCGCCGTGATCGCGCCGACGCCCGTTTAAGCCGTCGTGACCGCGGTCCGCGGCCGGCGGCGGACCACGCGGCGGCCGACGTCGGAGAGCACGCGCCAGCCGCCCCAGGCGGCCAGGAAGCCGAGGAGACCGGCGACGATTCCGTCGGTGGTGGTCGGAAGCGCCGGGTCGTAATCGCGGTAGGTGGCGCGGGCGAGCGGAACGTCGGGATCGCGGATCACGGCGGCCAGCCGCCCGAGGGGGCTCGCCGCGTTCGCCAAAGCCTGCTGCTGCGCCGAGAGCCGTTCCAGCCGCTCGATGTCGTAGCGCGCGGCCTCGCCCCGGCGCGCGACCAGGGTGTCGGGATTGGTGCGCAGACGATCGACGGCCCCTTCGCGGGTGTTGCCGGTGGCCTTGGCGTCCGATTCGAGCGTCGCGACCTCGCGCTTCAGCTCGTCCAGGGCGCCACCGAGGCGCTGGGCGTATTGCTGGGCGAATTCGGGCCCCTGCGCCGCCAGCCCGCCGCCGAGCAGGCCGAGGGCGAGGCCTAGGGTGCGGAAGACACGGAACACGGGGCATCCTCGTCGTGGTGGTCGTGGCAGAAACCACGGTGGCGGCGGCAGTTCCAGAACCCGACCGCAATCAGGCCGGCAGGGTCAGCAGCCCCGCCGCCCCGTCGACGCATCCGAACGCCAGCCGCCCGCCCTTCGCGTCCCAGGCCAACGCCGAAATCCCGCTGCCCTTCACCGCCGGGCGGACCAGCAGTTCGGAGGCGTCGGTGAAGCGCACGAGCAGGATGCAGCCGTCCTCGTAGCCCATGGCCAGCACCAGGGCCTTGGGGTGGAAGGCGACGCGGGAGACGCGGGCCGGGCGCACGCCGCACTCGCGTGGAGCCTTGCCGGTGGGGCCTTCCTTCGAATCGAACGGCCACACGATCGCGGCCTCCGCGCCGCTGGTGGCGAGCCAGTGGCCGTCCGACGACCACGACACCGAGCGCACCTTGGCCGGGTAGCCCGACATCCGCATATGGCCGCGGTCCGGCTGCAGGCGCCAGCCGT
The DNA here is from genome assembly GCF_008039885.1 of Methylobacterium sp. WL103. Taxonomy (NCBI): domain Bacteria; kingdom Pseudomonadati; phylum Pseudomonadota; class Alphaproteobacteria; order Hyphomicrobiales; family Methylobacteriaceae; genus Methylobacterium; species Methylobacterium sp. WL103. The sequence continues at coordinate 5,021 of NZ_VRUX01000210.1, read as the reverse complement.
GCAGCGCGTTCTCCTGCATGGTCGAGACGACGAAGCGCCCGTCGGGCGACCACGTCACGTCGATGTGCGAGCCCTTCCACTCGACCATCTCGGCGGGCGTCTCGTGGTTCGGGTACCAGAGCGAGACGCCGTTGTAGTGCGAGGCCGCCAGCCGGTAGCCCTTTGAGGCGAAGGCGAGGCCGCGGGCGGTGGAGGGGGCCGTGAACGTGCGCTCGCGCCCCTTGGCGTCGCGGGCGACCACGGTGCGCCCGGCCGCGTAGGCCACCGACCCGTCGGGATGAAGGGCGAGCGCGTCGATCCAGGCGCCGCCCTTGGCGGTGGCGACTTCGGACAGCGTGCCGTCGGGCCGGAGCGCCACCACGCGCCCGTCGTCGCCGCCGGTGACGAGGCGGTTGCCGTCGCCCACGGCGGCCAGGATGCCGGCCTCGGGATGGGCGGCGAGGCGGCTCGACGTGCCGTCCCGGCTGAGCAGGACGGTGCCGTCGCCGAGGGTCATCACCAGCGCGTCCTTCAGGAAGTGCGCGGCGACGACGTGGGCGCCGGCCTCGACCGGGGCGACGTGGGTGGTCAGCGAAGCGTTGCTCATCGGGAGACTCGATCAGGACGGGCGCGGGCAGGACAAGGCGGGCAGAACAGGCGTGAAACGGGCTCAGGTGGCGGGCGGCTCGGGCATCATCGTCCGGTGGCGCAGCGCGAAGATCGCGGCGACCAGGGCGAGGAGGCCGGAGACCGCCGCCGGGATGAACAGGGCATAGAGCTCCAGGCGGGCATAGGCCACGGCGCCGCCGAACGCGCCGACGAGGAGCGCGGCCCAGACCGCCCCGTCGCCGACCCAGCCGAAGGGCGGCCCGGTGCGGGTGAGCGCCTGCGCCACCTTCTGCCCGAGGCTGAACAGGGCCCCGGTGACGAAGGTGGTGCCGGCGCGGAACCCCTTCACCTGCGCCAGCACGGCGTTCTGCGAGCCCATCGCCACCGCCATGAAGAACGCGGCGATGCCGAGTTCCGGAATCGCGAGGCCGACCCCGAGGGCTGCCAGGATCAGCAGGGCTTCGTAGCCGAGCACCGCCGGCGTCGCCCAGGGGGAGGGGATCAGGATTGACAGGCCGCTGCCGAGGATCGCGCCGCCGAGGAACCCGCCGATCAGGATCGCCGGCAGCACCACGTGCGCGAAATCCGCATGCCCGAGGAAGACCGAGAGCTGCGTGGTGTTGCCGCTCATGAACGAGGTGTAGAGGCCGCCGAGCCGGACGAAGCCCAGCGCATCGACGAATCCCGCGAGCGCGGTGAGCACGAGCCCGGTCCCGACCTGCCAGGACCGGTTCACGAAACCCGATCCGGTGCGCGACGCGTCAACCCTTGGTTAACCATTCCCGGCGCCTCGTTCAGGGGCGGGCGAGCAGGGTTAAGGCTTCGCTCACCAAACCTCGGCAATTCGATGCAATCACGGCGAACGCCGGAGCGCAGGGCGCCGTTTGTCCTTCGATCCGGCTGCGGGACCTTCGTCCCACGCCGGGTGAGTTGGAGTTGCGTCATGATGTCCTTCGCCTGCGCCGCCTTCGGCCTGCCGAGCTACCTCGACCGCGCGCCGACCACCATCCTGGTGGTCGAGGACGAGCCGTTCGTCTGCGAACTGGCAGCGGAAGCGCTGCTCGACGAGGGCTACCGCGTCCTGACCGCCGCCGACGCCTGGGAGGCCGAGGCGATCCTCGCCCGGGAGACCGTCGACCTGCTCTTCACCGATATCGACCTCGCCCGCAACACGAACGGGATCACGCTGGCCCGGGCCGCGCGGGCGCATTGCCCCTCGCTGCCGGTGGTCTACACCTCCGGCGGCCGTGCCTGCCTCTCGCAGGGCGAGGCTGTCCCCGAATCGGTGTTCGTGCCGAAGCCCTACCGTCCGAGCCAGCTCGTCGCGCTGACGAACGACATCCTGCGCAGCCACGCCCACCACGCCTAGAACCCATCCCTCGACGCACGACGCCCGGAACCCTGACGCATGCGCCTCGCTCACGCCGCCCTCCTGATGCTCGCCGCCGGCCTCGCCACGCCGGTCGAAGCCGCCTGCGACGTGAAAGCCGCCAAGATCGAGGAGACGATCGCCCGGAAGGGCGAGCTCCAGGAGGCCGCCAACAAGCAGACGGTGCGCGACCTGCGCACGCTGCGCGACGCGGCGATCGTGCTGGAGAGCTATTCCTACGTCACCGAATGCGAGCGCGTGCTGGAGATCGTGAAGACGCTGGCCGCCGACCCGGAGAAGACGATCGAGAAGGGCGACACCGACGAGGAGAAGGCCGAGAGCCAACAGGAGGCTCGCAAGCCGAAGCCCGCAGTCGAGCCCGCCGCGCCGGCCAAGCCCAAATAAGTGTTGCGCAGGTGAGCGTGCCTCACCAGCCGAAGCGGGCGATCCGGGCGAGCTGCGCCTTCCCCGCGGCTTCGTCCCGCCCGAGCAGCGCCACCCGTTCCGACAGGCCGTAGGCGGTTGGTGAGAACGGCAGCGACAGGAGCGGGACGCCCTCCGCCCGCGACCGGTTCACCGAGGCGATCAGGCAGGCGATCACCGAGCCGTCTTCCGGCGTGTCGACGCAATCGGCCCGCGGGCTGCCGAACAGCGGCCGGTTCGGAACGCTCAGCAGGATCGTCGTCCCACCGCGCCGGTCGGGTGCCGGCGGCAGGCTGTAGCTGCGCACGAACAGTGCCGGCAGCAGCACGACCAGCGCGAGGACGAGGAGAGCCCTGCGCATTCGCCTAGCTCGGCTCGTCGAAGCGGCTGCGGAAGAACACCTCGCGTCCGGCGCCGTCGATCACCCGCACCGCTTCCGCCGGTCCGACCGAGCGTTGCGGCACGCGGGCCCGGGCGAATAGGCGCAGCGCACGCTCCTGCGCCCCCTCGAGCCCGGTGCTGCGCACCGAGATCCGGGTCTGGACGTCACCCGGCTCGGGGCCGAGGACTTCGATGTGAAAGGTCTCGCGCACACCAGTGCCTCTGCCCTAACTCAATCCGATCGTCCACCGCCGCGAGGGCGCCGCCCGTGAACCCCGTGAAGATCGCCGCCGCGATCGCCGTCTGCGTTCTGCTGTTCTGGCTCGGCCTGCGCATCACCCGCACGATGGTCGACCTCGGCATCCGCGCCGGCCACGCCGAGGCGCGCCGCCGCGAGGAGGAGGAGCGTTGAGGCCTTACCAAACCAGCGCAGGCGCCGTGCCGTAGGCCTCGGCCATGCGCGCGATCGCCGCGAGCTTGTCGTCGAGCGCCGACCAGTCGTCGGACGCAGCGATCGGCGCCCACAGCGCCTCGACCTCGTCGATCAGCAGCGTGCAGGGTGTGCGGTCGGCGAAATAGGGATGGGCGAGGCCGGCGCCCGGCGCCGACGCCAAGCCCTCCAACGCTGCGCGCACCGGGGCGAAGGCGTCGCCGGCATAGAGTGCGGCCGAGGGGCTCGCCGCGGCGCGCTCGGCGCTGGCGATGCCGCCGTACCAATCGAAGAAGGTCTGCTCGAACGGGACGTGGCTCTCGGCCAGGAAGCGCCAGAAGGCGCCGACCAGCCGATCGGTTTCGTCCTGGCCGGCCTTCGCGAGCCCGAGCCTGGCGAACAAGGCCTCGGCGAAGCCCTCCTGCAGGGCGGGCCCAAAACCCTTCAGCGCCGCTTCGAGGTCGGCCTGCGGCGCCAGCGTCAGCAGGCAATCCGCCAGCCGTGCGAGGTTCCAGTACAACGCCTCCGGCTGGCGGCCGAAGCTGTAGAGCCCTTGGCTGTCGAAATAGGCGGCCGTGAAATTCGGATCGTAGGCCGGCAACCAGCGCCACGGCCCGTAATCGAAGCTCTCGCCGGTGACGTTGATGTTGTCGGTGTTGAGCACCCCGTGGACGAAGCCCGCGGCCGCCCATTGCGCACCCATCCGCGCGACCCGTCGCACGACCTCGGCGAGGAAGGCCACCGCCCGGTCGGCCGGCGCCTCGCGCCAGAGGTCGGGCATGTGCGTCGTGATGGTGTGATCGAGCAGCCGCTCGATGTTCCTCGGCTCGTCGAGCGCCAGGAACCGCTGGAAGCTGCCGATGCGGATGTGGCCGTGGCTCAGGCGCACGAGCACCGCGGAGCGGGTGGGGGAGGGCTCGTCGCCGCGCTCCAGCGCCTCGCCGGTCTCGATCAGGCTGAAGCTCTTGGAGGTGTTCACGCCCTGCGCTTCGAGGAGCGCGGTGGCCAGCACCTCGCGCACGCCGCCCTTCAGGGTCAGCCGGCCGTCGCCCGCCCGCGACCACGGCGTGGTGCCGCTGCCCTTGGTGGCGAGGTCGAGCAGGCGCCCGTCGCGCAAATCGTGCAGCTGCGCGTAGAGGAAGCCGCGCCCGTCGCCGAGTTCGGGGTTGTACGAGCGGAACTGGTGCCCGTGATAGCGCAGGGCCAGCGGCGCGTGGAACGAGCCGGGCAGGGGCTCGAACCGGCCGAACCGAGCGATCCATTCGGCGTCCGTCAGGCCGTCGAGCCCGACGCGGGCGGCCGAAGCGCGGTTGCGGAAGCGCAGGATCGTCTGCGGGAAGCGGGCGGCCGCGACCACGTCGAAGAAGTCGGCGCCGAGGTCGGCATGGCGGCGCGAGGGCCGCACCTCTTGCGTTGGACGGTCTGACAAGAATGAACCCTCGCTCGGTTCCGGCATTCGGACAGCACTCATAGCGATAAGCACGCCCGGCGCGATCCGTTGCGGGATGAGCCGGAACGCCGGGACGCGCCACAGAAAAAACCCGCGCCTCGGCCGGAAAGAGGGCGTTGACACCGCAAGCCGCCGTTCCCTATACCGCCGATCTCCGAACCGGCCGCCTGCCTACGCAGACGGCCGCGGGCTGGGGCGGGGTAGCTCAGCTGGTTAGAGCAGAGGAATCATAATCCTCGTGTCGGGGGTTCGAGTCCCTCTCCCGCTACCAAAGAATTCAACGACTTAGACGCGAAGCCCTGGCCTGGACGCCGGGGCTTTTTCGCTCCGGGGCGGATTTGGGGCGGGACCTCGCGATCCGCCCCCGTTCCGTCCCGCCC
>NZ_VRUX01000020.1:0-23738 GCF_008039885.1 Methylobacterium sp. WL103 | reverse complement strand
CGCCCGCGTGGCAGGGCCAGCGCCGCTTGACGGGCAGACCCACGGTGTTACCCGTCAGCCCTGGGATCGAGAGCGCTGACGGCGTAGGGAAAATGATGAGTGTCGGCTCATCCCGCTCCCTCCGCCAGCTACCTTTAAAGCACTGTCGATAAACGGTTTTTAGCTTTCGCTCCCAACCCACGCGTTGACACTGTGTCACCGTGGCTCCTGGGAGCGAACCGACGGTGTCACATGCCGAGTACCTGCAATGCCGCCGTGGGCGCTGGTACGTCCGCCTACGCGTTCCAGCGCACCTCGTAGCTGCGGTCGGTCAGCAGCACCTCGTTAGAGCCCTCGACACTTCCAGCGAGGCGGTAGCGCGCGAGCGACGCTGGATCGCTCTCTCACTGCTTTGGGATTGGATCGGTGCGCAGACCGTCTCAGACGGTTGGCGGCCTGCCTGGGCAGCGAACCTCACCGTAGCGGAACGGTCACCCAACGATGGGGGCCATGATCAACTCGTACCGTCTCTCCACGGTGATGCCGATCATCCGCTCCCGAGAGTGCCGAAGCCACGATCTGCATCAGGGCAGAAAGACGATCACCCCACGATCCTGACCATGATGGCGAGATGGCTGAAGGAGATCGAAGGGGTCACGCACCACGGAGCTTGCCTCCGAGATGCCTGATCACTTCGGGCTCGATCACGTGATCCAACGCGTCAATGGCCGCACGTAGCTGCTGAGGGACCAGCCCTGACGAGTAGACGGCCAAGGCCAGCGCCGGCTTCACGTGCCCAATAAGCTCAGCGATGACGCTGCTGTTGACCGCCATGGAATGCGTTGATGCGCGCTCAAGGTAGGTGGCGAAGGAACGCCTGAAGCTGTGGAAGTCCACGCCTCCCCCTTGGCCGAGGATCGCCTGCCTAAACGTGGCGTACCGCTTCACGACGATCCAGCTTCTCTTGCCATCAGGTCCCGCAGGCGTGAGACCTGAGAATACCCAGCCATCAGAGGAGCTTGCCATTCGGTGTTGGATCACGGGCCAGCCAAGCCGGTGTACAGGCATAACGCGCCGAGCATTCTCGGTTTTTCCCTGTGGGATGCGGAATGCCTGCTGTGACTCGATCACGTCCTCGACCCGAAGCTGACAGAGTTCACCGATTCTACAGCCAGTCAGAAGGCCCAATCGGATCAGGTCGAACAGGACGAGGCCGTATCTCGCGCCGACAACCGTTCTTGGATCGACATTGAGGAGCCGGACCAATTCCTGCGCCTCATAGGCCCGCTTCGGACGTTCCTGCTTGCCAGCGCTGCCGAAACTGCCTTGGCCTTGCCAGGGGTTCTCCTCAACGAAGCCACGTTTCCGCAGCCACCGCCACATCGAGGACATTGAACTGATCTTCCGGTTGACCGTCTTCTGACTCCCGCCCGCCTGCATGAGTACGCGGCTGACGTAATCGCCAGCGATCCGGCGGCTGATGCGGTCAACGGTGCAATTCGCAGGCTGAGACTGTGCGAACTCCTTTATCGCCAGCACGTGCTGCATCAGTGACTGCTTCGTTTGGACCCCTTCGATCTCCTTCAGCCATCTCGCCATCATGGTCAGGATCGTGGGGTGATCGTCTTTCTGCCCTGATGCAGATCGTGGCTTCGGCACTCTCGGGAGCGGATGATCGGCATCACCGTGGAGAGACGGTACGAGTTGATCATGGCCCCCATCGTTGGGTGACCGTTCCGCTACGGTGAGGTTCGCTGCCCAGGCAGGCCGCCAACCGTCTGAGACGGTCTGCGCACCGATCCAATCCCAAAGCAGTGAGAGAGCGATCCAGCGTCGCTCGCGCGCTACCGCCTCGCTGGAAGTGTCGAGGGCTCTAACGAGGTGCTGCTGACCGACCGCAGCTACGAGGTGCGCTGGAACGCGTAGGCGGACGTACCAGCGCCCACGGCGGCATTGCAGGTACTCGGCATGTGACACCGTCGGTTCGCTCCCAGGAGCCACGGTGACACAGTGTCAACGCGTGGGTTGGGAGCGAAAGCTAAAAACCGTTTATCGACAGTGCTTTAAAGGTAGCTGGCGGAGGGAGCGGGATTCGAACCCGCGATACCGTTTCCGGTATACACACTTTCCAGGCGTGCGCCTTCAACCACTCGGCCACCCCTCCGGACCCGGTGGAGGGCCGCGCCCCGCTTTAGGCGGGCGGCGGACGGTTCGACCGGGTGGCGTGCTGTACCCGCCGCGTCGCCCGCGTGCAAGCGGCTTGACCGTTCGGGCTCACGAGCGCGTGCGGCGGGCGGCGATCGAGGTCGCGGCGAGAGCGAGGACGGTGCCGAGCATCGCCGCGCCGCCCTTCACCAGGAAGTCGGAAAGGCGGCCGTGGCGGGTCAGGGTCAGGCCCTGCCCGAGTTCGAGGATCGCGGCGAGGGCGACGACGCCGGCGAGCACCACCGGCCAGCGGCGCGGGTAGGCGAGGACGAACAGCATCCCGAGCGCGCCGTAGGCCAGCGCCCGCTCGACGTTGGCGGGTGCCACGGAGGGCCGCAGACCGATCGGCGACAGGGTGACGAAGACGAGCGCGGCCACCACGAGCCAAGCCGTGACGCGAAAGAACGGTTGCATCGGTCCCTGTCGCCCGAGACCGGCACACTGGTCAATCATGCCGGTCGATGCAGGCGCGGAACCTTCAGTCGGTCGCCTCCGGCGTCAGAACCAGGATCGCGTGGTGAAGGAGTAGTCGACCTTCAGGCCGAACAGGAACTGGTTCGGGTCGCCGAACGGGCGCCGCACCAGGGGGCTGTCGCCGGAGGAGCCGAGGATGCGGGTGTAGCCGGCGTAGCCGGTATAGGCCCACGTCGCGTCCTGGGTGTAGGTGACGGCGCCGAGCACGCCCGCCGAGAAGAAGCTGCCCGGATCGTAGGCGGTGACCCGGCCGTTCGCGATGGCTTCGTCGGCGGTGACGCCGAAGTATTTGCGCGCGTACGACGCGTCGCCGATGTTCAGGCGCGGCCCGATCGAGAACTGGAACTGGTCGACCGGCAGGATGTAGTCCGCCCCGACCGAGCCGACGGTGCCGTGGTGCCCGTACACGCCCTGCCGCACTTCGACCCGGGTGCGGATCGACGGAATCGGAAAGAACTCGATGAACAGGCCGGGCTCGACGGCGAAGCGCGCGTCGCGGAAGCCGAAGAGGTGGCGGCGGTCGTCGCCGTAGTAGCGGCCGGGGACGAAGCGCGCGGTCGGGCCGATGCGGAACACGGCGTTGTCGTAGAGCGAGAAGCTGAATCCGTCGTCCGGCGCGGCGAAGCGGCGGGGCTCGCCGGCCCGGCGCACGTCGATCGCCGGGTAGCCGATGACCGTGTAGTCCTCGGAGCCGGGATAGCGCGGCGTGAACTGCAGGTTGCCCGTCAGCGTGACGACCCAGGTGTCCGGGTCGACCTGCGAGAAGCTCGGCACCGCTCGCGGCATGATCGCCCCAAGGTCGGCGGCGAGCGCCGTCCCACCGAGCAGCACGGCCAACAGGCCGGTAGAAATGCCGAGGGAGGCCGCAAGCGGCTTCGAGGCGAGGGAGGCCGCATGCGGCGTCGAGGAAGGGCGAACCGCATTGCTCATGACCGATCTTATAGACATGCCGGCCCCTGCTTCGCCCGCGTTTCATCCTCTCGCGACCGCAAAAAAACGGATTGTGTCCGCGCCGCAACGAACCGGCCCAGCTTGCGTGAAAAGCGTCCGCAGCGTCCCGGTCCCGGGCCGTTGCGATCAGGCCGCGAGCAAGGGCGGCGGCCGTCGCGAGAACCAGTTGGTGGCCGCGTCGTAGGCCGCGCCGAGACGCAGGCAGTCCAATTCGCCGTGGTTGCGGCCGACGACCTGGATGCCGGTCGGCAGGCCGCCGGGGCCGAAGCCGGCCGGGACGTTGAGGGCCGGCAGGCCGCTCATGGTCGCCGGGATCACCACCTGCATCCAGCGGTGGTAGGTGTCCATCGCGCGCCCGCCGACCTGCTTCGGCCAGTCGGCCTCGATCGCGAAGGGGAAGACCTGCGCGCTCGGCATCACCAGAAAGTCGAAGCGCTCCATGAAGAGGCGCACGGTCTCGTACCAGGCGGTGCGGGTCTCCTGCGCCATCCGCACCGCGTCGGCGGTGAGCGCCATGCCCTGCTCCACCTCCCAGACGGCCTCCGGCTTGAGCAGGGCCCGGTGCGCCGGGTCCTTGTAGAGCGGATGCAGGGTCGCCGCGTTGGCGCAGGCGCGCAGCAGCACGTAGGCGCGCCACAGCCGCTCCATGTCGAAGGCCGGGACGGCGTGTTCGACGCGGCAGCCGACCGCCTCGAAGGCGGACAGCGCGGCGACGCCGAGGTCGAGCACGCCGGGTTCGAACGGCAGTTGGCCGCCGAAGTCGCCAAGCCACGCGATCCGGGTGCCGGAGACGTCGCGCTTCAGGTCCTCGGCGAAGATGCCTGGGTCCTGGGGAATCGAGTACGGCACGCGCGGGTCGGCGCCGGCCTGCACCGACAGCATCAGGCCGATGTCGGCCGGCGAGCGGCCGATCGCGCCGGAGACGCCGAAGCCCGGCGCGAACACGTCCGGCGTCGCGATCGGGATGCGGCCGTAGCAGGTGCGCAGGCCGAACAGGTTGTTGAAGGCCGGCGGGTTGCGCAGGCTGCCGGCGTGGTCGCTGCCGTCGGCCACCGGCTGCATCCGCAGCGCCACCGACACCGCGGCGCCCCCGCTCGAACCGCCGGCGGACTTGCGTTGGTCGTAGGCGTTCGCGGTGGCGCCGTGGACCGGGTTGTAGGTGTGCGAGCCGAGGCCGAATTCCGGGATGTTGGTCTTGCCGGTGAAGACCGCGCCGCCGCAGCGAAGCCGTCCGGCCATGATCGAGTCGGCCGGCGCGATCCGGTCGCGCAAGATCGGCGAGCCCTGCGAGAACGGCAGGCCGCGGACCGGATCGAAGTCCTTCACCGCCAGCGGAAAGCCGTGGAGCGGGCCGGCGCTCTCGCCGCGGGCGAGGCGTGCGTCGCGCTCGGCGGCTTCCGCGAGGAGCTGGCCCGGGTCCTGAAGCGCGACGATCGCATTCGCCGCCGGGTTGTACCGCGCGATCTGCGCGAGGGTGGCGCGCATGACCTCGACGCAGGACACCGTCCTGGCATGGATCGCGGCCGAGAGCGCCACGGCGCTCATCTCCAGGATGTCGGAGGGGAGGGCTGACGCGGTCACGCGGTCTCCAGCAGGCGGGGCTGCAAGGGGCAGCAGGGCATGCGCGCGATCAGGTCAGCCGGCCTTCCTGGTAGGCGTGGCAGGCGACGCCGTCCATCAGCGCCGGCACCTCGGCGCGGCAACGGTCGTTGGCGAAGGGGCAGCGCGGGTTGAAGCTGCAACCCGGCGGCGGGTCGATCGGGTTGGGGATCTCGCCGGAGACCGGTGTGCGCTGCCGCCCGGTGAGGCCGATATCGGGCACCGCGTCGAGCAGCATCCGCGTGTAGGGGTGCTTGGGGTGCGTGAACAGCTCGCGCCCGCCGCCGATCTCGACCACGCGGCCGAGATACATCACGCCGATGCGCGTCGCCATGTGGCGCACCACGGCGAGGTTGTGGCTGATGAACAGGTAGGTCAGCCCGAGCCGGTCCTGCAGGTCGCGCATCAGGTTCAGGATCTGCGCCTGCACCGAGACGTCGAGGGCCGAGGTCGGCTCGTCGCCGACGAGGAACTCGGCCTCCGAGGCGAGCGCGCGGGCGATGGCGACGCGCTGGCGCTGGCCGCCGGAGAATTCGTGCGGGTACTTCACCCGGTCGTCGGGATGCAGGCCGACGAGGGTGAGCAATTCGCCGACGCGGGCGGCGATGGCCGCCTCGCCCTGGATCAGGTCGAAGGCGCGGATCGGCTCGGCGACGATCTTGCCCACCCGCCAGCGCGGGTTCATCGAGGCGTAGGGGTCCTGGAACACCATCTGGATGCGCCGTCGCAGCTGGCGGCGGGCCGCGCCTTGCGCCGGATCGGTCATCGAGACGCCGGTGATGCGCACGTCGCCCGCGCTCGGCGGCAGCAGCCCGACCACCATCCGCGCCACGGTCGACTTGCCGGAGCCGGATTCGCCGACGAGGGCGAAGGTCTCGCCGCGCTGGATCGTGAAGCCGACGCCGTCGACCGCCTTCAGCCACTGCTTCGGCTTCCGTTCGATCATCCGGTTGAGCCAGGGCTTCGAGACGTCGAACAGCCGCCGCAGGCCCTCGACCTCGACGTAAGGGGTGGGCCCGCTCATGCCGCCACCTCGGCGCGATCGTAGAGATGGCAGGCGACGCGGTGCTCGCCGACCGGGATCGGGTCGGGCCGCTCCACGCGGCAGCGGGCGAAGACCTTCGGGCAGCGCGGGTTGAAGGCGCAGCCGGGGGGAATCGCCGTCAGGCGCGGCATCGCGCCCGGGATCTGGGCGAGGCGCCCGGTGTCCTGGGTCAGCGTCGGGATCGCGCCCATCAGGCCCTCGGCATAGGGGTGGAGCGGGTCGCCGACGACGGCGCGGACCGGGCCGATCTCGGCGACGCGACCCGAATACATCACCGCGACGCGGTCGGCAGCCTCCGCGATCACGCCCATGTCGTGGGTCACCAGCATCACCGCGGTGCCGTGGTCGCGGCCGAGGCGCTTGAGCAGGGTGATGATCTGCGCCTGCACCGAGACGTCGAGCGCCGTCGTGGGCTCGTCGGCGATGATCAGTTCGGGCTCGGCCGCGAGCGCGAGCGCGATCACCACGCGCTGGCGCATGCCGCCGGAGAACTCGTGCGGGTAGCCGTCGATCCGCCGCTCGGGCGCCGGGATGCCGACCTCGGCGAGGAGGTCGATCGCCCGCGTCCGCGCGGCCTTGGCCGAGAGGTCGGTATGGGTCTGCACGGTCTCGATGATCTGGCGGCCGATGCGGTAGAGCGGGTTGAGGCTCGTCAGCGGGTCCTGGAAGATCATGCCGATGCGCCGGCCGCGGATGCGCCGCATCTTTTCCGGCGGCAGGTTGTCGATGCGCTCGCCCCCGAGCCGGATCTCGCCGCCGGCGATCCGGCCGGGCGGGTCGATCAACCCGATCACCGCAGCGCCGGTGACGGATTTCCCGGCGCCGGACTCGCCGACGACGCCCAAGATTTCGCCCCGCGCGATGTCGAAGGACACGCCGTCGATCGCCTTGAGGACGCCGCGGCGCGTCGCGAACTCGACGCGCAGGTCGCGGACGGAGAGGACTGGCTCTGTCATTGCAGCTTCGGGTTCAGCGCGTCGCGGAGCCAGTCGCCGAGCAGGTTGATCGCCAGCACCAGCCCGGCGAGCGCCAGGCCGGGGAAGGCGACGATCCACCACTCGCCGGAGAACAGGAAGCGGTTGCCGGTGCGGATCAGGGTGCCGAGCGACGGCATGGTCTCGGGGAGGCCGGTGCCGAGGAACGACAGGGTCGCCTCGGTGATGATCGCCAGCGCGAGGTTGATCGTGGCGATGACGAAGACCGGCCCGAGCACGTTCGGCAGGACGTGGCGGACCATGATCACCGGCGAGGACAGGCCGATCAGGCGCCCGGCCTGGACGTAGTCCTTGTTCTTCTCGACCAACACCGAGGAGCGCACGGTGCGGGCGTACTGGACCCAGAACGACAGTCCGATCGAGACCACGATCAGCCCGATCGTCGCGTTGGTGTCGAGCCCGCCGCCGGCCGCGGCCTTGGCGACGCCGTCGACGACGAGGGCGATCAGGATTGCCGGGAAGGTGAGCTGCACGTCGGCGACGCGCATGATGAGCGTGTCGACGAAGCCGCCGAAATAGCCCGCGATCAGCCCGAGCGCGACGCCGAGGGTGCCCGAGACGAGGACGCCGAGCAGGCCGACGACGAGCGAGAGGCGCAAGCCGTAGAACACCGCCGAGAGCACGTCGCGCCCCTGGTCGTCGGTGCCCACGAGGAACGGGGATTGGCCGTCGGGACTCCAGATCGGCGGAAGGTTGGAGTTGATCAGGTCGAGTTGCGCCGGATCGTAGGGGTTCTGCGGCGAGATCCACGGGGCGGCGATGGCGAGCGCGAAGAACAGCACCGTGACGGCGAGCGCCACCATCGCGAGCTTCGAGCGGCGGAAGCTCGCGAACACGTCGGAATCGAGGAGCTTGGCCCAGCGCGAGGGCGGCGTCGCGGAAGCGAGGCTCATGCGGTGCGCCCCGCAAGTCGCAGGCGCGGGTCGACGATGGTGTAGAGCACGTCGACGGCGAGGTTGATCGCCACGAAGATCGCCGCAACGAGCAGCAGGTAGGCGGCCATGATCGGGATGTCGACGTTCTGCACCGCCTGCACGAACAGCAGCCCCATGCCCGGCCACTGGAACACCGTCTCGGTGATGATCGAGAAGGCGATCACCGAACCGAGCTGCAGCCCGGCGATGGTGATGACCGGGACCAGCGTGTTCTTCAGCGCGTGCCCGAAATGGATCGCGCGGGTGGTGAGGCCGCGGGCGCGGGCGAAGCGGATGTAGTCGGCGCGCAGCACCTCCAGCATCTCGGCGCGGACGAGGCGCATGATCAGGGTCATCTGGAACAGCCCCAGGGTGATCGCGGGCAGGATCAGGGCGCGAAGCCCCGAGACCGTCAGGAAGCCGGTGGTCCACCAGCCGAGCCGCACCGTGTCGCCGCGACCGAAGGAAGGGAGCCAGCCGAGCGTCACCGAGAACAGGAAGATCAGCAGGATGCCGATCAGGAAGGTCGGCAGGCTGACGCCCGCGAGCGAGACCGCGAGGAACAGCTTGGCCAGCACCGTCTCGCGGTGGAGCGCGCAGTAGACGCCCATGAGGATGCCGACGACGAGCGCGAAGACCGTCGCGCACAAAGCCAGCTCGAGGGTCGCGGGCATCCGTTCCGCCAGCAGGTGCGAGACCGGCTGGCGGAACTGGTACGAGATCCCGAAATCGCCCCGCAGCACGTTGGCGGCGTAGCGGGCCGCCTGCACCGCCGTGGAATCGTCGAGGCCGAGGCTCTTGCGAATCTCGGTGCGCTCGGAGACCGGCGTGTCGACGCCGACGATCTGGTTCACGGGGTCGCCCGCGAACCGGAACATCGAGAAGGCGATCAGCCCGACGACGGCGAGCACCACGACCGATTGCAGAAGGCGGCGGAGGATGAAGGCTAGCATGGGTTCAACCCTCCACGCCCCGCCTCACGGCTGCTTCGATACCCAGTAGAGCAGCAGCAGGTTGTCGGGCCGCTGGGTCAGCGTCACCTTCTTCGAGACGCCCCAGGCCAAGGCCTGCTGGTGCAGCGGGATCACGGCCCAATCCTTCTGCAGGATCTCGAAGCCGTCCTTGATCTCCTGGTCGCGCTTGGCCGTGTCGGTCTCGCCCTCGACCTGGTCGGCGATGGCGTCGAGCTTGGTGTTGCAGTAGCCGCCGAGGTTCCAGCCGCCGCGGCTCGACTTCGGATCGGTACGGCAGCCGACCATCTCGTAGAGGATGTTGTGGCTGTCCTGCGAGGAGGGCGTCCAGCCCAGCAGGTAGAACGAGGTGTCGTAGTTCGGCGCCAAAACCTTGGCGAAGTACTTGGCCTTCGGCTGGGCGTTGAGGTTCACCTTGACGCCGACGCGGGCGAGCATCGAGACCACCGCCTGGCAGATCGCCTCGTCGTTGACGTAGCGGTCGTTCGGGCAATCCATCGGCACGGTGAAGCCGTCCGGGTAGCCCGCCTCGGCGAGCAGCGCCTTGGCCTTCTTGGCGTCGGTCGCCGGGCGCTTGAACTCGGCCGAGCGAGCGTAGAGCGAGGGCGCGATCATCAGCGCGCTCGGCGTCGCCTGCCCGCGCATGACGCGCTTGGCGATCGTGTCCTCGTCGATGGCGAGGTACATCGCCTCACGCACGCGCACGTCCTTGAACGGGTTCTTGCCCTTGACGCTCGAATCCTTGAGCTCGTCTCGGACCTGATCCATCCCGAGGAAGATCGTGCGCAGCTCTGGCCCGGTCATCACCGTGGCGGTGCCGCTGGCGTTGACGCGCTGCTGGTCCTGCAGCGGCACCGGGTCGATCCAGTCGACCTCGCCGCCGATCAGTGCCGCGACGCGGGTCGCGTCGTTCGAGATGGTCGTGAACACCGCCTCGTCGAGGTTCGACTCGACCTTGCCCCAGTAGCCGGGGAACTTCTTGAACACCGTGCGGACGCCGGGCTGATGCTCGGTGATCACGAACGGGCCGGTGCCGTTCTCGTGCAGGGTCGCATAGCTCGGGGCCGACGCGCTGACGGGGGAGGGCGCGACGGCGCCGTTCTTCTCCGCCCAAGCCTTCGACATGATGTACCAGGTCGAGAACTGGTACAGCGCGATCGGGTTCGGCTTCGACAGCACCATGTCGACGGTGTGGTCGTCGACCTTCACGAACTTGGCGTCCGAGGGGATGTTGGTGGTGAAGCTCGATCCCGAAGCGCGCACCCGGTCGGCGGAGAACAGCACGTCGTCGGCGGTGAAGGGCGAGCCGTCGTGGAATTTCACGTTCTTGCGCAGGTGGAAGCGCCAGCGCGTCGGCTCCGGCGTCTCCCAGGATTCGGCCAGGCCGGGGGCGAGGTTCAGGTCTTTGTCGCGGGTGATCAGCGCGTCGTAGACCGCGGCGTGCATGCCGATCGTGAAGCTTTCCTTCAGCGAATACGGGTCCAAGGACTTGATGTCGCCTTGGAAGGCGAAGCGGAAGACGTTCGCGGCCTGAGCCGGCGCCATCCCGAGCGCGATGGCGAGGCTGGTGGCCGCCGCCAACGTCCGGATCCGTGAAATCGACAAACGCAACTCCCTCAAGCGATGGGCATCGGCAGGATCGACCCACTCTGGATGCCTAGGAAAATAGAACCGGGTCAACCGTCCGTCGTATCATTCCGGGTGATCCGTCATCCGCGCGCCGTCGTCGACGGCGTATGCAGGGATCGCAACCCCCTATGCGGGACTCGTGCCACCGGCTGCGCCGATTCCGTGACGGCGCGAGCGCACGATCCGTGCATGACCTCGGAACCGGTCTCGACTCTTCGCGCGACGTCGGTCAGGGCTGTTTTCCGCGCGCCGTCTTCGGCGACGGTGGAGGTTGTCTTGAAGAACATCGTTTTGATGACGGCGGTCGTCGCCGGTCTGTTGGTCGGCACAACATCGGGTGCGCTCGCCAAGCCGTTCGAGCTACCCGATGCCAAGCCGATCGTGACCATCGACCTGCCGAATGCGTGGTCACCTGAGGAGATCGACAAGGGCGCCCAGGCGACGTCGCCGGATGCTTCGATCTACGTCGCCTTCGAGGTCCAGAACCTGAAGAACCTCGAGAACGCCATCGTCGAGGGAGTGAAGTTCTTCGCCGAGAGCGGCGTGAAGATCGATCCGAAGTCGCAGAAGAAGACCGAGGCCAAGGTCAACGGCTTCGACGTGGTCGACCTCGGCTGGGACGGCGTCGACAAGGACGGCCCGACCAAGGTGAGCCTGTCGATCATCATCCTGTCCGAGACCAAGGTCGGCATGCTGTCGTATTGGGGCTCGCCCGCCGGCGAGAAGAAGTACGCCTCGCAGCTCAAGGCGATCGCCGAGAGCATCCAGTCGCTCGGCCGTTAGGTCGACAGCGCCCGACCGGACAAGCCTTCGCGGCTGGTTCGGTCAGGCGCCGCCGCAGAGGTGCTGTGAATCGGCGAGCGTCCAGGATTCCTGCGTGCGCAGGTTGGTCGTCGTGTAGACCTTTCCTCGGTCGTCGCCCTTGGGGCATCCCTTCGGAACCGAGACCAGGCAGGTTCTGACCGGGTCGCCGACGCGGGCGTTGGCGACCTCGGGGACGAATTGATAGGACACGCCGTAGACGCCGTTCTTGAGCACCACGCCGGTGCCGTCGTCGGCGTCCTTGCTCTTCGGCCGCACGAGCGTGTCGCCGAAGCGCGTCCCGATCGCGGTGATGACCGTCGTGGCGCACGCGCCGACCCGCTTCGGCATGGTATCGGCGACCGGAGTCGTCTCGGCGATGCCGGGTCCAGCGAGCAGTGCCGCGGTTACGAGGGCGATGGCGAGGGGCGTGCGCATTCCGGCAGCGTACCGGCCGCGCTCCCGTCGTCCAACGGTCTTGAAATTCTCGGCGTCAGTGCGCGGGCGCGACGACCAGGGGCTCGGTCTCGTCCTCGTCGGCCTCGATTTCGGCATCCGCCTCGGTCTCGTGCCCAGTGAGGCCGCCGGCCTCGGCGAGGCCCTTGGCGGCCTTGCGCAACAGCTTGCGCAGGCGGCGGCGCTCCTTGCCGTCGAAGCCGGAGAGCAATTCCGCCTCGACGGCGTCCCAGATGCCCTCGATCGCCTCGGCCTTGGCCAGCCCTGCCTCGGTGAGGCGCACGCGAACGATACGTCCGTCTCCGGCTTCCGCCCGGCGCTCCACGAAGCCGAGGGCGGCCAGCCGCGAGATCGTCTTCGATGCGGTCGGCGGACGCACGCGCAACGTGGCCGCGAGGTCGCCCATCGTCATGGTGCCCGACGCCGCCAGCACCTGCACCACCTGCTCCTGGCCAGCGAAGAGATCGAGGGTCGCGAGCCGGTCGCCGATGCGAGCCCGATGCAGCCGCGCGGCCTGGACAAGCGCCCACCCGACGCTCTTGGCGCCCGGCGGCTTGGCTCCCACGCGCTTGGTCTCCGCAGGTTTCGCGCTCGGCGCATCGACGGCGGAAGCCTCGACGATGGGCGCCACCTCGCTGAGGCGGCCCTTCCGCTTGGCTCGCGGCGCGTCGGCGGCGTGCCGCTTGTCCTTCCGGTTCTTCGCCTTGCCGTTCACGGGCAGTCCCGGGTTGTCGATGACCGGCGCGGCTGCCGGTATCTCATCCGCCGCTGACATCCCATACCCCGCACAACACGACCGAACACGCCGAAAGTCCGGCCCCGTGCGGGGGCCGACATCGTTCTCGGTCGGCTGTGCCTCGGGCGTGTGAAGCTGGGATGACGGTGGCGGCGGCGATCCCCCGCTCAGCAGGGCATCAGGCGGCGGACCTGATCGAGGATGTCCTCGCCGCTGCACGGGCGGGCGATGAAGTGCGCGCCCTCCGGCATCCGCGCCGGGTCCGGCGCGGCGCGGCCCGAGACGATGAGGATCGGCAGCTTGGGCCGCGCCTCGGCGACCGAGCTGGCGAGGTCGAAGCCGTTGGCCTTGCCGGACAGCTCCACGTCGGTGACGAGGCCGCAGATGTCCGGCCGTGCTTGCAGGATGCTCATCGCCCGCTCGGCCGAGGCGCATTGCACCGTCTCGTAGCCGCCCCCCTCGAGCACGTCGCCGAGGTCCATGATGGTCAGCGCCTCGTCCTCGACGAGCAGGATCACGGGCCGGTCTTCCTGGGGACTCGTCTGCTCGCTCGTCACGATGTGCATCTCCAGCGTTTCGGTCCGGAGGCGCGGCCGGGACGCGCCCCCCGCCGCACCGTCGTTCTCGATGTCCAACGGCAGAGGGGCGTTCCGGTTGCAGTGCGAATCGGGGGTTGCCGACAGGTCGTCAGCCGGCCGTCGTCCCGACCGATCCGGCGACCGCGACCACGGCCTCGATCAGCTGGTCGAGGTCGCCGCGTTCGATGGTCAGGGCCGGCGTCAGGTAGACGATGTCGCCGAACGGGCGGACCCAGACGCCGCGCTCCACGAAGCGCGTCTTGAGGGCGCCGAGGTCCGGCTGCCGGGTGAACTGGACGGCGCCGATCGCGCCGAGCGTGCGCACCTCGGCGATGCCCGGCCGCCCGCGCAACGCTTCGAGGCCGTCGGCGAGGCGGGCGCCGATCGCTTGGGCCTGCTCCAGCCGCGGCTCGCTGGCGAACAGGTCGAGGCTGGCGTTGGCGGCCGCGCAGGCCAGCGGGTTCGCCATGAAGGTCGGACCGTGCATCAGCGCGGCGCTCGCGTCGTCCGACCAGAACCCGGAGAACACCGCGTGCGTCGCGACCGTGGCGGCGAGCGCCATCGTCCCACCGGTCAGCGCCTTCGACAGGCACAGGATGTCGGGCACGATGCCGGCCTGCTCGCAGGCGAACAGCGTGCCGGTGCGGCCGAAACCGGTGAAGATCTCGTCGAGGATCAGCGGCAGGCCGTGCCGGCGCGCGAGGCGCGCGATCGTCGCCAGCACCTCGGGCGGGTGCATCCGCATGCCGCCGGCACCCTGCACCAGCGGCTCGACGATCACCGCGGCGAGCTCGGTGCGGTGGCGCGCCAGGACGCCGTCGAGGGCGGCCGTCTCCGCTTCGGTCCGCGGCAGGTCACAGAAGACCTGGCTCGGCAGGAAGGCGCCGAAGCGGCGATGCATGCCCTCCTCGGGGTCGCAGACCGACATCGCCCCCATGGTGTCGCCGTGGTAGCCGCCGCGGAACGCGAGGATGCGGGTGCGCCCGGCCTCGCCGCGGTTCAGCCAGAGCTGCACCGCCATCTTCAACGCCACCTCGACCGCCACCGAGCCGGAATCGGTGAAGAACACGTGGTTCAGGTCGCCGGGCAGGAGGGCGGCGAGCCGGCTCGCCAGCCGCTCGGCCGGAGCGTGCGTCAGGCCGCCGAACATCACGTGCGGCATGGTGCCGAGCTGTCCGGCCACCGCGGCGGCGATGTGGGGATGGTTGTAGCCGTGCACCGCCGTCCACCATGAGGCGATGCCGTCGACGAGCTCGCGCCCGTCCGCGAGCACGATGCGCGACCCATGCGTGCGCACCGCCTCCAGCGGCGGCGCCGCTTGCTTCATCTGGGTGTAGGGCCGCCACAGGTGGGCGGCGCTCGGATCGTCCGTCGCCATGCGCCGATCGATGCTGGCCCGCGGCGCGCCGGTCAACCTCCGCGCGCGACTTGACTCACGGCGGCCCCGCGGCGCTTTGAGGCCGCATGTCGAGCCTCGAATCCTTCGCCCGCGACAAGCTCTCCGGCCTGGACGCCGCCGCCCTGCGCCGCCGCCTCGTGCCGACCACCCGCGCCGTCGACGCGATGGCGGAACGCGGCGCGCGCCGCCTGGTCTCGTTCTCGTGCAACGACTACCTCGGCCTGAGCCACGACCCGCGGGTGGTCGCGGCGGCGCAGCAGGCCGTCGCCGCCTACGGCGCCGGCGCCGGCGGATCGCGCCTGGTGACCGGCAACCATCCGCTGCTGACCGCCCTCGAGGCCCGGCTCGCCGCGCACAAGGGCACCGAGGCCGCCCTGGCGTTCGGCAGCGGCTACCTCGCCAACCTCGGCATCACCCCGGCGCTGGTCGGCGCGGGCGACCTCATCCTCGTCGACGCGCTCGCCCACGCCTGCATGTGGGGCGGCGCGCGGATCTCGGGTGCGACGACCCTGACGTTCCGCCACAACGACGTCGCCGACCTCGGCCGGCTGCTCGCCGAGCATCGCGCGCGCCATCGCCGGGCGATGATCCTCACCGAGCGGGTGTTCAGCATGGACGGCGACCGTGCGCCGCTCGGCGACATCCTGGGGGTGGCCGAGGCTCATGACGCCTGGACCCTGGTGGACGACGCGCACGGGCTCGGCGTGGTCGAGGGCGGTCCGCGAGCGCCCTTGGAGATGGGCACCCTGTCGAAGTCGCTCGGCTCCTACGGCGGCTATCTCTGCGCCTCGCAGGCCGTGGTCGACCTGCTGACGAGCCGCGCCCGCAGCTTCGTCTACACCACCGGCCTACCGCCGGCCTCCGCGGCGGCCGCCCTCGAAGCCCTGGCGATCCTCGAGGTGGAGCCCGAGCGCGGCGCGAAACCCCTGGCGCTCGCCCGCCGCTTCACCGCACGCCTCGGGCTGCCGGAGGCCGAGAGCGCGGTGGTGCCGGTGATGGTCGGCGCGGCACAGGATGCGCTGGCGCTCTCCGCGGCGCTCGAAGCGCGCGGTTTCCTCGTCGTGGCGATCCGGCCGCCGACCGTGCCCGACGGCACCGCGCGGCTGCGGGTGGCGTTCTCGGCGGCGCATGACGCGGCGCAGGTCGACGCGCTGGCCGACGCCATCCTCGCCCTGCGGTCGGCCTGACCGGAGCGAGAGCATTTTCGAGCGAGGTGGATGCCGGCTCGCGTGAAGAACATGCCTTAGGACGCGAGGGCGGCCTGTCGCGGCGGGGCGCCCCACGGGTCGTCTGCGGCGCTGGCGCGCGAGCGCGCCACGATCTGGCGCGACATCCTGATCGTCTCCCCGAGGCGGTCGATCGATTCGGAGACCGCGGCCTTCAGGAGCGTCGCCCGCAGCATCTCGGCGCGCTGCCCCGCCTGAGAGACGGGAGGGCGGTACCGGCCGTTGCGCGGAGCCTTGTTCAGCATCTCCCGGAACGGCACGTCCATCAGCAGCGCGCCGCCCGCGTCCACGATCTCGAACGCGTAGGGCATCGGGTCGTAGCCGGAGCGTGCGAGGTCCGCCGAGATGTCGAGGATGGCGCGGCAGACGTCGAGGTAGACCGCATCGAGGCCGCTGAACTCCAGTCCGATCTCGTCGCGCTCGAAACCGCCCGGTCCATGAAGATGGCAGTAAAAGTACGGCATTTGCGAAAGTGTGACAGATTTCGCGCCCCAGCGCATCCGGTTTGTTTTCGCAGCCACTAACACAGGTGGTTTGCGCGCACGTGCATAAAGCATACGATGCGCGCCGTCGCGGCCTTGAAACGAAAAACGCCGCGCTCTCGCGCGGCGTCGATCGCAGGAACGTGCGGCGGAAGCTCAGTTGAACAGCGAGCCGACGCCGCCCTGCACGCGGCCGAGGCCCTGGCGCGCGATCGGGTTGTTCGGGTCGATGGTCGAGGCGCGCTGGTAGTTCTCCATCGCCTCCTTCTTCCGGTTCGACTTCTCGTAGGCGAGTCCGCGATAGGCCCAGGAGGTCGCGTCCTTGTTGTCGACGTTGAGCGCCGCGTTGTAGTCCTCGATCGCCTTGTCGTACTTGTTCGTCGCGATCAGGCTCTGGCCGCGGGCGGCGTAGGGCGCGCTGACGAAGGGGTTGCGGTCGATCGCGGCGTCGAAGTCGCCGATGGCGGCGATGTCCTGGCCCTGCTTCTGCCGAACCAGGCCGCGGGCGTGATACGCCTCGGCCGATTCCGGCATCAGGCGGATCGCGACGTTGAGGTCGCGCATCGCGCCTTCGAGGTCGCTCTGGGCGCGCAGCACGTTAGCGCGGCCGATATAGGCCGGGCCGTAATTCGGGTCGGAGGCGATCGCCTTGGTGAAATCCTGCAGCGCGGCGTCGTTGCGGCCGGTCTGGCGATAGGCCAGCGCGCGGTTGTTGTAGGCCGAGCCCGAATTCGGGTCGATCTGCACCGCCTTGGTGAAGTCGCCGATCGCGTCGTTGAACTGGCCGGCGCGGGCGTAGGCCGCCCCACGGGTGTTGTAGGCGGCGGCGTCGTTGGGGTTACGCTGCACCACCTCGGTCAGCGAGGCGATGTTGACGTTGGTCGCGCCCGTGGTGTCCGCCTCCAGCACGGCGAATTGCCGCGAGCCGGCAGCGCTTCCCACGGTCTCGCAGCCGGCGAGCCCCACGCTCGCGAGCGCCGCGAGGCCGAGCAGGGCCCGTTGTAACCGCACGCTGTCTGACGTCATCGCCCCATTCCCCTCGGCACGGTGCTCAAGCCTTCAGCACGCCCGAATCTCTGATCCACGCACCCCGAGCGGCGCGGCCGGCGCGCGGCCGGTCCGATCCGGTTGCGTTGGCCCCGGCACGTTCGCGCATCGCGGTGAACGCCCGATTAAGCGCGGGCGACGATCCCGTTGATGCGGGCCGATGTGGCGAACGTATGGCTCGACGCGAAAAGTCGTCGCGAACGTCGAGGCGGGGGGCACGCGAGTCATCCGCTGTGGTGCGGATGCATCGGAGTTCAGGGTTCGAGGCGGGTGACGTGGCCCATCTTGCGGCCGGGCCGGGCCTCGCCCTTGCCGTAGAGGTGGAGGTGTGCGCCGGGCTCGGCCAGCACCGATCGCCAGCCTTCCACCTCGTCGCCGATGAGGTTGCGCATCTCGGCCTTCAATCCGCCCGGGCGGGACGGATCGCCCAGCGGCCAGCCGCAGACCGCGCGCACGTGCTGGGCGAACTGCGAGGTGGTCGCGCCCTCGATCGTCCAGTGCCCGGAATTGTGCACCCGCGGCGCGATCTCGTTCACGACGAGGCGCTCGGCGCCGTCGGCCTCGCGCACCAGGAACATCTCGACGGCGAGCACCCCGACGTAGTCGAGGGCGTCGGCGATCGTCCGGGCGATGCCGAGGGCGGCCTGCGCCGTCTCGGGTGCGATGCCCGGCGCCGGCACGCGGGTGACGGCGAGGATGTGATTGCGGTGCTCGTTCTCGCACAGGTCGAAGGCGGCGAAGCTCCCGTCGGCGGCCCGCGCCGCGACCACCGAGACTTCCCGCTCGAACGCGACGAAGCCTTCGAGGATCAAAGCCGCGCCGCCGAACTCGGCGAAGATCGCGTTGCGGTCCGATTCGGCCTCCGTCCGGATGATGCGCTGGCCCTTGCCGTCGTAGCCGAACCGGCGGGTCTTCAGCACGGCCGGGCGGCCGATCGCGTCGAGGGCGCGGGCGAAGTCGTCGGGCGTGTCGACGGCGCGGAACGGCGCCGTCGGGATGCCGAGGCGGTTGATGAAGTCCTTCTCCGACAGCCTGTCCTGCGTCGTCGCCAGCGCCGAGGCGCTGGGATGCAGGGCGGCGTGGGCCGCGAGCAGGTCGGCGGTCTCGCGCGGGATGTTCTCGAACTCGTAGGTCACCACGTCGACGCTTTGCGCGAAGCGCGTCAGCGCCTCCGCGTCGTCGTAGGCGGCGCAGGTGGTCTTAGCCGCCACGTCGAAGGCCGGGCTGTCGGCATCGGGGCAGTAGACGTGGGCCTTGAGGCCCATGTTGGCCGCGGCCAGCGCGATCATGCGGCCGAGCTGGCCGCCGCCGACGATGCCGAGGGTGCCGCCGGGCGCGATGGTCTTTGGGGTCACGGGGTCTCGGTCTCCGGCCGTTCGGCGACGGATGCGGTCTGGGCCGCGCGCCAGGCGTCCAGGCGCTGGGCCAACGCGTCGTCGGACAGGGCGAGCACGGCGGCGGCGAGCAGCGCGGCGTTCACCGCGCCGGCCCGGCCGATCGCCAGGGTGCCGACGGGGATGCCGGCCGGCATCTGCACGATCGAAAGCAGGCTGTCCTGTCCCGACAGCGCCTTCGATTCCACCGGCACGCCGAAGACCGGGAGGCTCGTCATCGCGGCGGCCATGCCCGGCAGGTGCGCCGCGCCGCCCGCGCCCGCGATCACGACCTTGAAGCCGGCAGCCTTGGCGCCCTTGGCGAAGGCCACCAGCCGGTCCGGCGTGCGATGAGCCGAGACGATGCGCGCGTCGTAGGCGACGCCGAGCGCGTCGAGGGTGTCGGCGGCGTTCCGCATAGTCGCCCAGTCGGACTGGCTGCCCATGATGATCGCGACCGCAGGCGACGGCACCATCCGCGTCAAACCCATTTCCTTCGCGATGCGGGCCGGTCGGCCCGTCCTCGCCGCTGGCAAGCTCGCCGCTTACAGGCGCCGACCCGGCGCGGCAAGGCGAGGCGCACCGGCATCCACCGGCATCAGGCGATGATGTCGGGGGTGATCTGGTCCTCGACGAAGGCGATCCTGTCGCGCAGCGTCAGCTTGCGCTTCTTCAGGCGCTGGATCTGCAGCTGGTCGCCGGCGACGTTGCGCTCGAGGGCATCGATCGCGTCGTCGAGGTCGCGATGCTCCTGTTTCAGCCGCGCCAGCTCGACGTCCAGTTCGGATTGCGCATCCGGGACCAACTCAACCGCCATCGCCGCCTTCGAAAACCATCCTGTGCCGGAATCGAGCATGCGTCAGGCACGCCCGAGCGGCAAGCATTCGTGAGGCATAGGCTGAGGATTGCCTTCGACAGCCGGCTCGACATGTGCCAGATTCCCCGCGTCGGAACGATGACAGGAGACACGACTCATGTCGCTGCAGACGCATCTGAGCCAGCTCACCCGGAAGCACGAAGCCCTCGAACGCGAAATCCACCAGGCGACGCTGAGGCCGTCCGAGGACGACCTGCACATCGCCGAGTTGAAGCGGCGCAAACTTCTCCTGAAGGACGAGATCAACCGGCTGCAGGCGGGCGTCGACACGCTGCACTGACGGACCTGTTTCGAAGCACGACACCGAGATCCGCCGCGCCGTCCCCCACGGCGCGGCTTTTTTATGCAGCCGCTCGATCCTGCGCGGCCCGCAATCCTGCTAGCTTCGCTGCCAGGAGGCGACCCCCGAAGAGGCCGCCCCGTCCGAGGAGCCGCCATGCCGACCGCCGACCCCTCCCCAGACCAGCCGTCGCGCTACGCCGCGGTGCATGAGCGCGCGATGCGCGACCCCGAGGGGTTCTGGCTCGACGCGGCGCGGGCGATCGATTGGACGACGGAGCCGACCCGGGCCTTCGAGCCCAAGTCCGGCCCCTACGGTCGCTGGTTCCCCGACGGGGCGCTGAACGCCTGCTGGAACGCCGTCGATCGGCACGTCGCCGGCGGCCGCGCGGAGCAGGTCGCGATCCGCTACGATTCGCCGGTCACGGGCACCAAGCGCGCCATCACCTATGCGGACCTCCTGCGCGAGGTCTCGGCCCTGGCCGCCGTGCTCGCCGACCTCGGCGTCGGCCGGGGCGACCGGGTGATCCTCTACATGCCGATGGTGCCTGAAGCCCTGTTCGGCATGCTCGCCTGCGCCCGCATCGGCGCGGTGCACTCGGTGGTGTTCGGCGGGTTCGCCGCCAACGAGCTGAGCGTCCGGATCGAGGACGCGGCGCCGAAGGTGGTGCTCGCCGCCTCCTGCGGCATCGAGCCGAGCCGGGTGGTCGCCTACAAGCCGCTGCTGGACGCCGCCCTCGCCACGGCCCGGCACAAGCCCGCCGCCTGCCTCATCCTTCAGCGCCCGCAAGCCCTCGCGAGCCTCGTCGAGGGCCGCGACCGGGATTGGGCCGAGGCGGTCGCGGCGGCCGAGGGGCGGGCGCCGGACTGCGTGCCGATGGCCGCGACCGACCCGCTCTACGTGCTCTACACCTCCGGCACCACCGGCAAGCCCAAGGGCGTGGTGCGCGACACCGGCGGCTACCTCGTCGCGCTCAGCTGGTCGATGTCCAACCTCTACGGCGTGCAGCCCGGCGAGACCTACTTCTGCGCTTCCGACATCGGCTGGGTGGTGGGCCATTCCTACATCGTCTACGCGCCGCTGCTGCACGGCTGCACCACGGTCCTGTACGAGGGCAAGCCGGTCGGCACCCCCGATCCCGGCGCGTTCTGGCGGGTCGTCGCCGAGACCGGCACGGTCTGCCTGTTCACGGCGCCGACGGCGCTTCGCGCCATCAAGAAGGAGGATTCGAAAGGCAGCCATGTGGCCGGCCACGACCTCTCGCGCTTCCGCACCCTGTTCCTGGCCGGCGAGCGCGCGGACCCGGATTCGGTCGCCTGGGCCGAGCGCGTGCTCGACCGGCCGGTGGTCGACCATTGGTGGCAGACCGAGACCGGCTGGCCGATCGCCGGCAACCCGGTCGGCCTGGGGCTGCTCCCGGTCAAGCACGGCAGCACCTGCGTGCCGATGCCGGGCTACGACGTGCAGGTGCTCGACGAGGGCGGCAAGCCGGTGCCCGCCGGCACGATGGGCACCATCGCGATCCGCCTGCCGCTGCCGCCGGGATGCCTGCCGACCCTGTGGGGCTCCGATACCCGGATGCGCACGAGCTATCTCGAGACCTTTCCCGGCTGGTACGACACCTCGGATGCGGGCGTGATCGACGCCGACGGCTACATCACCGTGCTCGGGCGGACGGACGACATCATCAACGTCGCCGGCCACCGGCTTTCCACCGGCGGGATGGAGGCGGTGCTGTCGTCCCACCCCGACGTCGCCGAATGCGCGGTCATCGGCATCCGCGACGCGCTGAAGGGCGAGGCGCCCTGCGGTTTCGTCGTGCTCAAGGCGCAGGTCGTGCGCGACCCGACCGAGATCGAGCGCGAGCTGGTCGCCAAGGTCCGCGACGAGATCGGCCCCGTGGCCGCCTTCAAGCTCGCGCTTACGGTGCAGCGGCTGCCGAAGACCCGCTCGGGCAAGATCCTGCGCGCCACGATGAAGCGCATCGCCGACCACGAGCCCTGGACCATGCCGGCGACCATCGACGACGCGGGCGTCCTCGACGAGATCGGCGAAAGCCTGAAGGCGCGGGGGATCGGGGAGGGGTAGGGCGCGACCAGCCGCGTCGCGAAGGCAAGCCGAGGGCAGGGCCCGGTGGAGGACTGGCATGAGGCGGCGAACTGGCGTCCGCCCCGAGAGTGCGGCACACAGCGCGGGCCCCCGCAACCCGGAGTTGCCGATGACCGCCCGCCTGTTCGAACCGCTCAAGCTCGACGACCTGACGCTGGAGAACCGCATCCTGATCGCGCCGATGTGCCAGTACTCGGCGCGCGACGGCGAGGCGACCGACTGGCACATGATGCATCTCGGGCAGCTCGCGATGTCGGGCGCCGGGCTGCTGACGCTGGAGGCGACGGCGGTGTCGCCCGAGGCGCGCATCACGGCGTGGGACCTCGGGCTCTATTCCGACGGCTGCGAGCGGGCCTTGGGCCGGGTTCTGTCGGCGATCCGCGACTACGCGCCGATCCCGGTCTGCATCCAGATCGCCCATGCCGGCCGCAAGGCGTCGAGCCAGGCGCCGTGGGACGGCGGCCAGCAGATCGCGCCGGAGCATCCCTACGGATGGCGCACCGAGGCGCCGTCGGCGCTGGCGCACGGCGACGGCGAGGTGGCGCCCCACGCCCTCGACGCGGCGGACCTCAAGCGCATCCGCGACGACTTCGTCGCCACCGCCAAGCGCGCGGTTCGGCTCGGAATCGAGGCGTTCGAGCTGCACGGCGCCCACGGCTACCTGCTCCACCAGTTCCTCTCGCCGCTCGCCAACCAGCGGACCGACGCCTACGGCGGCAGCCTGGAAAACCGGATGCGGTTCCCGCTCGAGGTGTTCGAGGCCGTGCGCGCGGTGGTGCCCGCGGGCCATCCGGTGTGGATGCGGGTCTCGGCCACCGACTGGGTCGAGGACGGCTGGGACCTGGAGGAGACCGTCGAACTCGCCCAGCGCCTGAAGCGGGCCGGCTCGCCGGCGATCCACGTCTCCACCGGCGGCGTCTCGCCGAAGCAGGCGATCAAGCTCGGGCCGGGCTACCAGGTGCCCTACGCCGAGCGGATCAGGGCCGAGACCGGGCTCGCGACCATGGCCGTCGGGCTGATCACCGAGCCGGCCGAGGCCGAGGCGATCCTGGCCGAGGGCCGGGCGGACGCGATCTCGCTCGCCCGCGCCATGCTCTACGATCCGCGCTGGCCCTGGCACGCGGCGGCCGAGCTCGGCGCGACCGTGCGGGCGCCCAAGCAGTACTGGCGCTCGCAGCCGCGGGCCTACAAGGACCTGTTCAAGGACCCGACCTTCGGACAGCGCTGATCGCGCTGAGCACCGAGCCTCGATCGCCCGGGCCTCGCCTCGGGCGCGCGATTCCGGTATCGGCTCGGGCCGTAGGCCGGCCGCGGCCTGTCCTGCGCAGCCCGTCCTGCGCGGCCAGTCTTGGATGTGCGAGATGCTGGCCATCGGCCTGACCCTGTTCCACCCGAGCCGCGACCAAGTCGACGACATCGTCCGGCGCTACGCCGGAAGCGCGCATCCGGTCCTCGCCTTCGACAACGGCGGCCTCGGACCGGTGGATCGCATGAAGCTCGAGGCGGCCGGCGTGCGCCTGCTGTCGGCCGAGACCAATGTCGGCGTCGCCGCAGCGCTCAACGCCGTCGTCGAGGCGGCGGCGCGCGGCGGCGCGGACGCCGTGCTCCTGCT
>NZ_VRUX01000209.1:0-6830 GCF_008039885.1 Methylobacterium sp. WL103 | reverse complement strand
GAGCGCGGGCCGGGCGGCACTACTTGCGCGCGGGTCGGCTGCATGCCCTCGAAGCTGCTCGTCGCCGCGGCCGCGGCGGCCCACGACGCCCGGCACGCGAGCCTGTTCGGCGTCGCGGTTGCGTGCGTGTCGATCGACGGTCCCGCGGTGATGGCGCGGGTGCGGGCCGAGCGCGACCGCTTCGTCGCCGCGGTGCTCGATGGGGTCGACGCCATCCCGGAGGCCAAGCGGCTGGCCGGCGAGGCTCGCTTCCTCGATGCCCGGACGCTCGCGGTCGGCGAAGGCCACCGGGTCGCCTTCCGTTCCGCGGTGATCGCGACGGGGTCGAGCCCGCGCGTGCCGAAACCGCTCCGGTGCCTCGGCGACGCGGTCCTGACCACCGACACGGTGTTCGAGCGTCCCGACCTTCCGGAATCCCTGGCGGTGGTCGGCGGCGGCCCGGTCGGCATCGAGATCGCCCAGGCGATGGCGCGGCTCGGCGTGGCCGTGAGTGTGTTCGACACCGGGTTCGGCCTCGCCGGCCTGAGCGAGCCCGGCCTCCAGCAGCAGGCCGCCGCGATCTTCGCTGAGGAGATGACCCTGCATCTCGGTTCGGAACTCGTCGCGGCCGAGCCCGTTGCCGGCGGCGCAGAGCTGACGTGGACGGAGGCGGACGGCGCCCTGCGCACGCAGACCTTCGCGCGGGTGCTTTCCGCCGCCGGCCGGCCGCCCAACCTGCAAGGCCTCGGGCTCGCGGAGGTCGGCCTTCGCCTCGACGAATCAGGCATGCCGGACTTCGACGCACGAACCCTCCTCTGCGCGGGCGCGCCGATCCTGATCGCGGGCGACGCCAACGCGGTGCGGCCGGTTTTGCACGAGGCGAGTCGCCAGGGCGGCATCGCCGGTCGGAACGCGGCGGCGCTCGCCGCAGGCTCGAGCCTCGAAGCGCCGGAACCCTGGCCGGCGCTCGCCATGGTGTTCACCCATCCGCAGGCGGCGAGCGTCGGGGCGGCGTTCGACGCCGATGCGGACTGCGTCGTCGGCGGGATGCGGTTCGACGACCAGGGCCGGGCGGGGGTCGAAGGCGTCAACCGCGGCGGCATTCGGCTCTGGGCGGATCGGAGCGGGCGCCTGCTCGGCGGCGAGCTGTTCGGGCCGTCCTGCGAGCACCTCGCGCACCTCCTCGCCCACGCGATCGGCGATCGCCTGACCGCCCAAGCGATGCGGGCGCGGCCGATCTACCATCCGACCCTCGAGGAAGGCCTTGCGAGCGCATTGTCTGATCTCATACAAAGACTTGAGCGCTGATCGCATCGCGCGGCATCGTCGTGCTCGAACGCGTCGCGCGGCGTAATGCGGACGCCATTGCGCCCGCCCGTCCCACGGGTCATACCGGGCCGCAGATGAGCCGGTCCCATTCCTGATGACCACGATCGTTGCCGACGGCGATGCGATCGACATGGACGCCCTGACGGCCGAACAGCGCGACGGCCTCGACATCGGGGTGATCGGGCTCGACGCCGCCGGGACGATCGTGTCGTTCAGCGAGGGCGCGAGCGCGCTGACCGGGCTGTCGAGCGACGCCGTGGTCGGCCGCAACTACTTCCGCGAGGTGGTGCCGAGCACCAACGTGCCGAGCTTCTTCGGTCGCTTCCTCTCGGGCACGCGCCGCGGGCAGCTCGACGAGAGCTTCGACTTCGTGTTCGGGCGCATGCCGCAGCCGCTGCGAGCCCGGGTGCGGATGCGGCGCGGGGCTGCCGTCACCTGGCTGACGATCAGCCCCGTCGAGACCCTCGGCGCCGGCCAGCCGCGCGAGGCGGTGATGGCTGCCATCGGCCGCCGGGTCCGGGCCGAGCCGGTCGATCCGCAGCTGTGCGAGCGCGAGCCGATCCACATTCCTGGCTCGATCCAGCCGAACGCTGTGATGCTGGCGGCTGACGCCGGCACGCTGGAGATCCTGGCCCACAGCACCAACGTCCGCGATGTGCTGAGCCGTGCGCCCGAGCGGATCGCCGGCCTGCCGCTCTCCGATGTGCTGCCGAGCGCCTTCGTCGAGACGATCCGCCAGCGGCTGGCCAGCGCCACCCTCGACGACGGGCGCTCGATCCGCCGCACGCTCAAGCTCGCCGGCGACGACCGCGCCAGCTACTACGCCATCGTCCACGCCCATTCCGGCCGGGTCATCGTCGAGCTCGAACTCGAACCCGAGCATCCGGAGGATTTCCGGGTCGCGACCCAGACCGATTCGGAACTCGCCGTCACCCGGCTCCGCGCCGCCGAGACTCTGAACGGCGCCGCCCGCATCGCCGCCCTCGAAGTCCGCGCGCTCACCGGCTTCGAATGCGTGCTGGTCTACCGCTTCGATGGCGACTGGAACGGCGAAGCCATCGCCGAGGACAAGGTGCCGGACTGGTCGCGCGCCCTGCTCGGCCTGCGGTTTCCAGCCTCCGACATCCCGGCCCAGGCGCGCGCTCTCTACACCAAGGCCAAGAGCCGCTTCGTGATCGACCGTGATTCGGTGCCGGTGCCGCTGGTCGCGGCACCTGCGGCCGGCAACGGGCCGATCGACCTCACCTTCGCGCAGCATCGAACGCTGTCGCCGATCCACCTGGAGTACCAGCGCAACCTCGGCGTGAACGGCTCGATGTCGATCTCGATCATGGTCGAGGGGCGGCTCTGGGGTTTGATGATCGGCCATCACCGCCATCCGCACTACGTCGCACCCGAGACCCGTGCCGCCGCGACGGTGCTGACCGACGCCTTCGCCATGCGGGTTCAGGAGATCGAGGCACGCCGGCTCTGGACCGAGCGGCAGGCGCATCTCGACACCGAGGGACGCCTGGTCCGCGGCCTGACCCGCTCGGACGACTTCGTCGCCGCGCTGACCGCCGGCTCGACCACCCTCCTCGACCTGTTCGGCTCGACGGGCGCGGCCATCGTCTCGGGCACCCGCGCGACGCTGATCGGCGCGACGCCCCCCGAGGAGGCCGTCCGGGCCATCGGAGACTGGCTGAAGCAGACGCTGGCGCCGGCCGAGACGACCTATGCCGACGCCAACTTCCCCACGCAGTGTCCCGCCGCCGCCGCGCACCGCGAGATCGCCAGCGGGCTGCTCGCCGCCTTCGTCGACGAGTCGCGCGAGCACCTGCTGCTGTGGTTCCGGCCGGAGGTGTCGAGCACGGTGACGTGGAGCGGCGATCCCCGGAAGCCCGTGCTCGCCGGCAGCGGCCCCGTCGCGGTGCTGCCGCGGCGCTCGTTCGAGCGCTGGGTCGAGGAGCGCACGGGCTTCGCCACCCCCTGGGCCGACTGGCAGGTCTCGCTGGCCGGCTCGCTGGCCCACGCGGTCGAGGGCGTCGTGTTGCGCCAGCGCCGCAAGATCGACGAGCTCACCGGCCTCCTCGCCGAGAAGGAGCGGCTGCTCGCCCAGAAGGATCTGCTGACCCGCGAGATCGACCACCGGGTGAAGAACTCGCTCCAGATCGTCTCGGCCTTCCTGCAGATGCAGCGGCGCCAGGTCACCGATCCGGCCGCCCGGCAGGCCTTCGCCGACACCTCCGCCCGGGTGATGAGCGTCGCCCGCGTCCACGACAGCCTCTACCAGGCGGAGAACGTCGAGGAGGTCGACCTCGGCCAGACCATCGAGGCCCTGTGCGCCGACCTCGCCGGCATGGCCGGCGGCGGACACGCCGTCGACCTCACCGCCGAGCCCGGCCTGATGGTGCCCTACCGCAAGGCGGTGGCGCTCTCGCTGATCGCGACCGAGCTCGTGACCAACGCCTTCAAGTACGCCGCCAAGCCGGAGGGCGTCGGCCGCGTCGCGGTCACCGTCTCGGGTCACGGCGCAGGCACCGTGCGGCTGCGCGTCTGCGACGACGGCGAGGGCCTGCCCGAGGGCTGGTCGGAGACCAAGCCCCGCGCCAACGGCACCGGGGTCGGCCTCGGGATGAAGCTGATCCGGGCGATGCTCGACCAGATCAACGCCCGCCTCGACGTCGACAACGCGCCCGGCGCCTGCTTCACGATCACCGCGTGAGCCTGCACCAGCGGCTGCGCGCCGCGACCGCCTCGGCGCACCAGGGCCTCGAAGACGCGCTCGACTGGCGCGCGCGCGTCGCCACCCGGGACGGGTATCGCGACCTCCTCGCCCGCTTCCACGGCTTCCATTCGGCTTACGAGCCGGCGATCGGCGACGCCCTCGCCGACGCGGCGTTCTGGGGACCGCGGCGGCGGCTTTCCGCGCTGGAGGCGGACCTCGCCCACCTCGGCATGCCGGACGCCGACATCGCCGCCCTGCCCCGACCTTCGGCCGTGACGTTCGCGGATTCTGCGGCGGCGATGGGCGCGCTCTACGTGCTCGAAGGCTCAACCTTGGGCGGCCAGGTCATCGGCCGGCACATCGGTGCGCTCCATGGATTCGCGGATGCGGGCCTCGTCTATTACCGCGCACATGGACGGCAGACGGGCCTGATGTGGAACGCGTTCCGAGCCCGGCTCGACCGCCTGTCGAGCGACGCGGAGGCGGAGGCGGCGCTCGCCTCCGGCACCGCGACGTTCGACGCGCTCAAGGCCTGGCTCTGCGCGCCGGACACGTCCGCCTCGCATCGGGTGGGATGAGGGGCGGCCCGCCTCAGCCCTCGCGGTCCTTTCCGAGCAGCCCGTCGACGAAGGTTTCGAGGCCGGTCCGGCGCGTCCGCTTCAGGCGCTCGGCGGCCAGGATGCCGCGCAGGGCGTCGAAGGCGTTCTGCAAGTCGTCGTTGACGATGACGTAGTCGTACTCGCTCCAGCGCTGGATCTCGACGCGGGCGTTGGCGAGGCGCTTCTCGATCGTCTCCGGGCTGTCCTCGGCGCGGCGTTCCAGGCGGTGGCGCAGCTCCTCCAGGCTCGGCGGCAGGATGAACACCGTCACCACGTCGTCGGCGAGCTTGCCGCGCACCTGGCGGGTGCCCTGGTAGTCGATGTCGAAGATCATGTCCCGGCCGGCGCTGAGCACCTTCTCCACTGGGCGCCGCGGCGTCCCGTAGAAGTTGCCGTGGACCTCGGCCCATTCGAGCAGGTCGTCGCGGGCGCGCAGGTCCTCGAAGGCCTCGCGCTCGATGAAGTGGTAGTGGCGCCCGGCGATCTCGGAGGGGCGCCGGGCCCGGGTCGTCACCGAGATCGACAGGTCGAGGCCCCAGCCGCCGTCGTCGGCGATGGCGCGCGTGAGCGTGGTCTTGCCGGCGCCGGAGGGCGAGGACAGGATCAGGATCAGCCCGCGGCGGGCGATGGAATCCGAGACCGACTGCGAGGGGGCGTCCGTCATCCGCATGCCCCGGCCGTGTTCCGTGCGCCCATCGCCCCGCCCCGTCACTCGACGTTCTGAACCTGCTCGCGGAATTGCTCCACCACGGCCTTCAAGTCGAGTCCGATTCGCGAGAGTGCCACGTCGTTGGCTTTGGCGCAGAGCGTGTTGGCTTCACGCCCGAGCTCCTGGGCCAGGAAGTCGAGGCGCCGCCCGATCGCGCCGCACGCCGCCAGCAGCTCGGACACCGAGGCGAGGTGGGCGCTGAGGCGGTCGAGTTCTTCGCGGACGTCGGCCTTGGCCGCCATCATCACCGCCTCCTGGTGCAGGCGCTCGGGATCGAGGCCGCCGGGCTCCAGCAGGCCCGCGACGGAGGCCGCGAGCCGGGCGCGGATCGCCTCGGGCCTGCGTGCCGGGCAGCTCTCGGCGTCCTGCGTCAGCGCCGCCATCCGCGCGACCTGCGCCGCCACGATCTCCTCAAGCTGTCGGCCCTCGGCGCGGCGCGCCTCGACGAGGTCGGCGACCAGCCGGACGACGCCCTCCGCGAGGTCGCGGGCCAGCGCATCGGGATCGGTGGCGGCCTCGTCCTCGGACTCGATCACACCGCGGATCGACAGCAGCCCGTCCATCGTCGCGGGCGCGATCCCCTCCGGCACTGGCACGCGGGCGACGGCCTCGGCGAGCCGGGCCAGCAGCGCCTCGTCGATCCGCACCCGGGCCTTGCTCTCGGGCCGCGTGAGGTTCAGCGACAGCTGGCACTGGCCGCGGGACAGCGTCTTCTGCAGGGCGATGCGCGCGACCTCGCCAACCGCGTCGTAACCGTTCGGCACCCGCAGCCGGACGTCGAGCCCGCGCCCGTTGACGCTGCGGACCTCCCAGGCCCACTGCACCGGCCCGGTGGTGCCGGCGGCCCGGGCGAACCCGGTCATGCTCGCGATCATGGTCGTGCGATGCCCTGCGTTGCGACGGGGTAAGTTTTGCTGTGACGAGGAGCCTACAGGAACGCGTTCACTTCCACCGTGAACCCGCCCGGCGCCTGGAAGTAGAAGGTCACGCGCCCGTGCTCCTCGCGCGGCGCCTCCGGTGAAAAGCCGCCATCGGTGAGCTGGGTGTGGATCGCGTGGACCTGCTCCACGCGCTCCTGGATGAAGCCGATGTGGAAGATCTTGGGGTAGGTCGCATCCTTCACGCGGAACAGGCTGAGGATGCCGCCGCCGTCGTCGGTGAGGAAGGCCATCTTGTCGTCGACCGGCATCCCTGTGCGGCGAAGCCCGAAATAGGTCTCGAACATCAAGACGGTGGCCGGGACCTCGGTGACGCCGAGGTTGACGTGGTTCAGGTGCATCGGCTCGTCCTGGATGGTGCGTGCGGACGGCGCCGCGGCGTCGGGTACGATCAAGGCTGCTTCAGCGCCGGCACGGTCTTGGGCGAGCCGAGGTCGTAGGTCTTGTTCTTCAGCGGGTCGAGCTTCGTGCCCTCCGAGGCGTCGAAGGCCTTCGGCCGCGGGGCGCCGGGCGCCATGGTCGCGCCGTCGAGCGCGTAGGCGTTCGTCGGCGGCGCGAAGGCCGAGGCG
>NZ_VRUX01000208.1:0-6847 GCF_008039885.1 Methylobacterium sp. WL103 | reverse complement strand
CCCGATGGCGGCGGGCGTGGCCGGCGCCGCCATCGGGGTCTCGGTCGGCTTGGCCGCGGGCGCCTCCTTGGCCGTGGCCGGCTGGGCCAGGGCCAGCGGGACAGAGAAGGCGGCGATCGCGAGGAAACGGGCGAACATGACGGCGGACCCTCCGTGGCGGCCCATCGAATCCCGATGCGGCGAACCTCACACCATCACAGCGGCAAGCGCGCCCGGGAACAAGGCCGTGCGCCTCCGTGCCAACAGCCGCCGGCCCCGCCTCTCGAAATCGTGAGTGGTGGCCTGGCGCTCTTGAGTACGCGGCGAGTTCCGCGGTAGCTACCGTCGGCAGCCAGGCCCGTCGTGTCGGCTGGCCGATCCGGCGAGAGCGAAGGCAAGCGATGGCGGCCGTGACCGGCAAACCGATCGACCTCCACACGTGGAGCACGCCGAACGGCTGGAAGATCCCGATCATGCTGGAGGAGTGCGGCCTCCCGTACCGCGTCGTGCCGGTCGACATCGCCAAGGGCGAGCAGATGGCGCCCGCCTTTCTTGAGATCTCGCCGAACAACAAGATCCCGGCGATCGTCGATTACGACGGACCCGGCGGCGAGCCGGTCTCGATCTTCGAGTCGGGCGCGATCCTGCAATATCTCGGGCGCAAGACCGGTCGGTTCTACCCGACCGACGAGCGCGCCCGCGTCGCGGTGGACGAGTGGCTGTTCTGGCAATGCGCCGGCTTCGGGCCGATGCTCGGCCAGACCCACCATTTCAAGATCTATGCGAAGGAGAAGATCCCCTACGCGATCGAACGGTTCACCGCCGAGACCAATCGCCTCTACGGCGTGCTCGACCGGCGGCTCGCGGATCGCGAGTACCTCGCCGGGGACTATTCCATCGCCGACATGGCGACGGTGCCGTGGGCGAAGTTCACCGGAAAGCAGGGCGTCGACCTCGGCGCGCTGCCGAACGTGAAGGCGTGGCTCGACCGGGTGCTGGCGCGGCCGGCGGTGCAGCGCGGGTTGGCGGCGATCTAGCGTCGTCGGGCGGAGCACCCACCATGATGCGGGGTCCGCGCGAGGCTGCTTCGGCCTATTTCGCGGCGGGCTTGGCCGGCTTCTGCGGCGCCGGCTCTGACGCGGTGTTGGCGGCCTGCTGGTTCACGTCCGGAACCTTGGTCCAGGTCTGCGAGCCGCACAGCACCTTGAGCAGGCATCCGGAGACGGACAGCTCCGAGGCGTTCTCGCGCTCGAGGCTGACCTGATAGATCTTGCCTTCCTCGATGTTGTAGATGCTGCCCGAGAACTTCGCCTCGTCGGGCTGCAGCCCCTCGATCAGCGGCAGGCCGAGCACCGGCCGCGAGCGCTTCTTCGGATCGGGGTTCTTGATGTCGGTGCGCGGCGTGCCAGCCTCCGTGGTGGCGACCTTGAGCCAGACCACCTTGCCGCAGACCTGCGCCTGGCCGGCGCCGCAGCGGTCGATCCGGATCTTCGCGCGGCCGTCCTCCGTGAGCCAGGTGCCGGAGGGGTCCTTGCCCGCGTCGGCGTGAGCCGAGGCGAGACCGGTGAGGAGGAGGGCGGAGGCGAGGGCGAGACGCATGTGGCTTAAGCTCCGAAGCTGGCGCCTGACGGCGCGGGGCGGGTGGAGTTCGTGGCGACACTGAAGCCTTCGCATTCAGGCGAATTTTCGGCAGTGTTGCAGCCACGCCATGGCCGAGCTTGATTCGGCTTCGGGTTGAGGGCGGTGGGCGCCCCCGCTATAAGCCCGGCGCGAAAGCGATTTTCCCGGTCGCCTCAGGGCGGCTTTCTTTTCTCCCGAACGGACTGACCATGGCCACCGAGCGCACCTTCTCCATCCTCAAGCCCGACGCGACCAAGCGGAACCTCACGGGCGCGGTCAACGCGGTCATCGAGAAGGCGGGCCTGCGGATCGTCGGCCAGCGCCGCATCCAGATGAGCCAGGCCCAGGCCGAGAAGTTCTACGAGATCCACAAGGAGCGCCCGTTCTTCGGCGAGCTCGTGACCTTCATGACCTCCGGCCCGGTGGTCGTTCAGGTGCTCGAAGGCGAGAACGCCGTGGCGAAGTACCGTGAGGTGATGGGCGCGACGAACCCGGCCCAGGCTGCCGAGGGCACCATCCGCAAGACCTTCTCGGAGTCGGTCGGCGAGAACACCGTCCACGGTTCGGATAGCGCCGACAACGCCAAGATGGAGATCGCGCAGTTCTTCCAGGATTCCGACATCGTCGGCTGAAGTCCACGCAGACATCTCGGCCGAGGGTGGTCGCCGGAGCACACCGGCGACGCCTTCGACCCTGTCGAATGCCACACCGCCCGGAATGGGGGGCGGTGTGGCCGCACCGCCATTGACGAAGCGTGCGGCCAAAGAGTCCAACGGCATCGGATTTCCCGATCTCGCCAACGGACCTGCCATGACGACCCGCCGCCTGTCCCTGATCGCCGCCGGCCTGCTCTCGCTCGCCGCGACCGCCGCCCTCGCCAGCGGCTCCTCTGCGCCGTTCGAGCAGTACCAGCCCGATCCGGCGCTGCGCACGGCGCCGAAGGCGAACCTCGAAGGCCGCGTGCGCCACGCCTGCGCCGTGGTGCAGGCCCGCCTCACCAGCGCGCCGGAAGCCTCGCTGGAGCGTCCCTGCGGCTGCTACGCGAAGCAGACCATGCGCTCGCTCGACGAGTCCGAGATCGAGTCCTACCGCGCCACCGGCTACTTCAACGATTCCGCCCGCGCCAAGGCGCTGAACGCCCTCGACGCGTGCAAGCTGCAGCGCCCGGTCTGACGATCGAACGCACATTCTCCCTCCCTCGCAGAAGCCGGGAGGGAAGAGCGGTTCAGAGGCTCAACAGGGCCGCGTCGGCGGCAGCACCGTCGTCCTCGATCACCACGCGATCGCCCTGCAGCCGCGCCCCGCCGCCTGCCACCAGGGCGAGCGCCGCGGGGTAGAGGCGGTGCTCCTGCACGATCACCCGCGCGGCCAAGCTGTCGGGGTCGTCGCCGGCGCGCACCGGCACCGCCGCCTGCGCCACGATCGGGCCGGCATCGAGTTCCGGCACCACGTAATGCACCGTGCAGCCGTGGAGGCGGACGCCGGCGGAGAGCGCCTGCGCGTGGGTGTGCGTGCCCTTGAACAGCGGCAGCAGGGAGGGATGGATGTTGATTATTCGTCCGGCCCAGGCCTCGACGAAGCCGGCGGAGAAGACGCGCATGAAGCCCGCTAGGCACACCAGCTCGACCCCGGCAGCGCGCAGCTCCGCATCGAGGGCGGCGTCGAAGGTCGCCCGGTCGGGGAAGGCCCTGTGGTCGATGGCGTGCGCGGGGATGCCGACGGACCGGGCGTGAGCGAGGCCGGCGGCGTCCGGCCGGTTCGAGAGCACCAGCACGATCTCGGCCGGATAGCCCGGCGCCTTCGCCGCCTCGATCAGCGAG
This sequence comes from Methylobacterium sp. WL103, assembly GCF_008039885.1. Classification (NCBI taxonomy): domain Bacteria; kingdom Pseudomonadati; phylum Pseudomonadota; class Alphaproteobacteria; order Hyphomicrobiales; family Methylobacteriaceae; genus Methylobacterium; species Methylobacterium sp. WL103. The sequence goes on along the minus strand of NZ_VRUX01000208.1, from coordinate 3,428 downwards.
ACCATGTTCGAGCCGCGGCCCGAGATCAGGATCGCGACGCGGGTCTTCGGCTTCGTCGCCATCAGAGCGCGAGGCGGCCGGTGAAGGTCACGGGCTCCGCGCCGCGGGCGGTGATGGCGCCGAGCCGCACCGGCGCCTCGCCGGCCTCGCCGAGCGCCTTCGACACCGCTTCGGCGCGATCCTTCGCGACGACGAGCACCATGCCGACGCCGCAGTTGAAAGTGCGCAGCATCTCCGACTCGGCGACGCCGCCCTCGCGCGCCAACCAGCCGAAGACCGGCGGCGGGCGCACCGCGTCGAGGTCGATCGCGATGCCGACGTCGTCGGGCAGAACGCGGGGCAGGTTGTCCAGGAAGCCGCCGCCTGTGATGTGGGCGAGCGCCTTGATCCCGTCCGTGGCCTTCAGCACCGCGAGCAGCGGCTTCACGTAGATCCGCGTCGGCTCGAGCAACGCCTCGCCCAGCGTCTTGCCGGTGGCGAAGGGCGCGGCCGCGTCCCAGTTGAGGCCGGTGCGCGCGACGATGCGGCGGACGAGCGAGAACCCGTTCGAGTGCACCCCGGAGGAGGGGAGGCCGAGCACCACGTCGCCGGCGCGGATACCGGGCTTCGGCAACAGCGTGCCGCGCTCGGCCGCGCCGACCGAGAAGCCGGCGAGGTCGTAGTCGGCGCCGTCGTAGAGGCCCGGCATCTCCGCCGTCTCGCCGCCGATCAGCGCGCAGCCGGCCTGCCGGCAGCCCTCGGCGATGCCGCGGACGATGTCGGCGCCGACGCCCGGCACCAGCTTGCCGGTGGCGTAGTAGTCGAGGAAGAACAGCGGTTCGGCGCCCTGGACGATGATGTCGTTGACGCACATCGCCACGAGGTCGATGCCGATCGTGTCGTGCCGGCCGGTCTCGATCGCGATCTTCACCTTGGTGCCGACGCCGTCGTTGGCGGCGACCAGGATCGGATCCTTGAAGCCCGCGGCTTTCAGGTCGAACAGGCCGCCGAACCCGCCGATCTCGGCGTCGGCGCCGGGCCGGCGCGTCGCGCGCACCAGCGGTTTGATCGTCTCGACCATCGCGTTCCCGGCGTCGATGTCGACGCCCGCATGCGCGTAGGTCAGCCCGTTCGTGGTCTCGGCCGTCATCGGCGTCCCGTTCCTGTGGTCCGCGGATGCTTTAGCCGAGTTTCGCGCCGACCGAACCCGTCGGCTCACAAGAAAACGACCCACCCGGATCGGTTCCGTGCCCCGTCGGCGCCGCCGGCAGCCTTGACCGTGCGGAGACGCCTTCCCACTGTCTCCGCTCTGTCGGGTGGGGAGGGCGTCGATGCGCGCGAGGGCTGTGATCGGTCTGGCGGTGCTCGTCGCCCTCGGAATCGTCGTCTACCTGCTGCGCGAGGTGATGCTGCCGTTCGTCGCCGGGATCGCGCTGGCCTACCTGCTCGACCCCCTGGCCGACCGCCTCGAACGCCTCGGCCTCGGACGCCTGACGGCGAGCCTGCTGATCCTGGCGATGTTCGTCGCCGGCCTGATCGTCTCGCTGCTGATCGTGGTGCCGCTCGCCGCCAACCAGGTCGCGGCCCTGGTCAACAGCCTGCCCGGCATGATCGGGCGGCTGCAGGGCATCATCGCCGAGCGCGCTGGCCCGGTGCTGCAGCGGCTCGGCGGCGCCGACGTGGTCAACGAGCTGCAAGCCTCGGTGGGGACGCTCGCGACCCAGGGCGGCGCGTGGCTGCTCGCCTTCCTCAAGTCGATCTGGTCCGGCTCGCAGGCGGTGATCTCGCTGGTCTCGCTGCTGGTGGTGACGCCGGTGGTCGCCTTCTACATCCTGATCGACTGGGACCGGATGATCGCCACGCTCGACACCTGGGTGCCGCCGCGCCACCGCGCGACGGTGCGCCGGCTCGCGGCGCAGATCGACCGCGCGATCATCGGCTTCGTGCGCGGGCAGACGCTGGTCTGCCTGATCCTCGGCACCTTCTACGCGCTCGGCCTGTGGCTCGTCGGCCTGAACTTCGGCGTCCTGATCGGCCTGATCGCGGGCTTCCTCACCTTCATTCCCTACGTGGGCACGCTGACGGGCTTCCTGCTCTCGGTCGGCGTCGCGCTGGTTCAGTTCTGGCCCGGCTCGGACTGGCTGCATCTCGGGCTGACGGTCGGGGTGTTCCTGGTCGGCCAGTTCCTGGAGGGCAACGTGATCGCGCCCAAGCTCGTCGGCGAATCGGTCGGCCTGCATCCGGTTTGGCTGATGTTCGCGCTGCTCGCCTTCGGCTCGCTGTTCGGGTTCCTCGGGTTGCTCCTGGCGGTGCCGGTGGCGGCCTCGATCGGCGTCCTCGTGCGCTTCGCGCTCTCGCGCTACCTGCAGAGCCGGCTCTACCATGCCGAGCAGCCGGTGCTGATCGAGGTGCCGCGGGCCTGAGCGGGACGCTTGACTGTCGGGCCGGCAGGGTCACCCTGGACGCCGCATGCGCGAGAACGCCCCCCCGAAGCAACTGGCCTTCGACCTTCCGCTCGATCCGCGCTACGGCCGCGAGGATTTCCTGGTCGGCACGGCCAACGAGGCCGCCTACGCGTCGATCGAGGCCTGGCCCGATTGGCCGGACACCGTGCTGGTCCTCACCGGGCCGCCCGGAAGCGGCAAGAGCCATCTCGCCTCGATCTGGGCGACGCGGGCTCATGCCTGGACCGTGTCGGCCGCCGACGTCACGGCGGAGGCGGTGACCCACTGCGTCTCGAACGGCGCCCTGGTGATCGAGGACATCGACCGCCCCGGCCGCGACGAGGCGGCCCTGTTCCACCTGCTCAACCTCGCCCGGGAGCGCAAATGCCCGGTGCTGCTGACCAGCGGCGCGGCGATCGACCAGATCGGGCTGACCGTTGCGGACCTGCGCTCGCGCCTTCGGCTCGCGCCGGGCGTGGCGATCCGCGAGCCCGACGACGCCCTGCTCCGCGCGGTGATGGTGAAGCTGTTTGTAGATCGGCAACTGGTTGTGGATCTGCGTGTGATCGACGCCCTGGCGCTCCGCATCGACCGCTCGCTCGGGCGGGCGCGGGAGGTGGTGGCCGAACTCGATCGCGACGCCCTCGGCCGCGGTCGCCGCATCACCCGGCCGCTGGCGCTGGCGGTGCTCGAACGCCTTGGCATCGCCGAAGGCGGCGAGGACGACGAAGAGGACGGCGAGGACGACTGATCGCCACGCATGGGCGGCGGTCGGCGCGCTTCGGATGCGAGGGTCGCGTGCCGACCGTCACGGCAATGTCGCATTCCGGCGGACCACCCATGTTAGGGACGCCGCGACAGGCGGCAGGTGAGGAGTGGCAGGGTTGTCGGATATCGAATCGAACGTGGACGCCCTCGATCGCGACCGGACGGACGACGTCGTCGAGGCCGGCGACGAGGCGACGCCCAAGCGCACCGTACGGCGCGCGCCGCCCGCCCGCGCCC
>NZ_VRUX01000207.1:0-6849 GCF_008039885.1 Methylobacterium sp. WL103 | reverse complement strand
CTGGGTGGCGACCGCGCACTGCCCGATGGTCTCGCCGGTGGCGGGGTTGAGCACCGGCAGCGTCTCGCCGCCCGAGCCGGCGCCCCAGGCGCCGGCGATGTGAAGCTTCACGTCCGGATACATGTCGGCTTGCATTCCCTGCCCGGCCAGCCGCGAGGGCCGGCGACGGGGGCAATGTCGGCCTCGGCGCCCCGGGGGGCAAGGCGGAGCGGGGAACGAACGCGAGCGGATGTCCGCGTCAGGCGGTGATGCTGCGCTTGACCGGCTCGGGACCCTTCACCGTCACCGCCCCCCCCCGGCGCGCGCGCAGCGTGCCGCCCTTCGGCACCACCTGCCAGCCTTCCTTGGCGCCGTCGATCGGCTCGGAAACCACCACCAGCCCGGTCTCGGTCTGGCGGTAGTACAGGCTCGGCGGCCGCGCATCGCAGGCCCAGCGATAGGCGAAGATCTCCTCGCCGTCGGTGAGGAGCGCAGTGAAGCGCAGCGGCTCGGTGATGCCGGCGCCCCGCATCAGATCGCGCACGGTCGCCAGCGTCTTGGCCATGGCGCCGACCGGGTCCTCGGCAAGGCCGTTGGCAAGGGCCAGCAGGAACAGGGCCTCGGAGTCGGTGCTGCCGCGACGCCCGTCGTAGAGGGCGTCCGGGATCAGCGCCTCGAGGCGGCGCTTGATCCGCAGGTATCCGCCGATCTGCCCGTTGTGCATGAACAGGTGGCGGCCGTTGACGAAGGGGTGGCAGTTTGTCCGCGCGGTCGCCGTGCCGGTCGAGGCGCGCACGTGGGCGAAGAAGGTCCGCGCGCGGACCTGCCCGCACAGGTTGACGAGGTTCTCGTCCGACCAGGCCGGCAAGATGTCGCGATAGACGCCCGGCTCCGGTCGCTCGCCGTACCAGCCGAGGCCGAAGCCGTCGCCGTTGGTCTCGGTCTTCCCCTGCTCGGCGTGCAGCGACTGGTGCACGAGCGAGTGGGTGGGCGCGCAGACGAGATCCGAGAGAAAAACCGGCTCGCCGCTATAGGCCAGGAAGCGGCACATGCTTGGGACCAACCTCTCGCTGATCGCACGGCCGCGAAACGCACCGGATCTGCCTGTCGGGCAAACCCGGTCCCGCGCCATCGCCGAACCGTAACATTTAGATGTCGATGGTGAACAGTTCGCTAACGCACCGCACCATACACAGAGTTTGTGCGGTCCCGAACGGATCCTCGCCAAACCAGTCGCAAGGCAGGCATGCGCATGAGACGAAATCCGACTCTTGTTACCCGGCTTCGGACGGCGCAGCATGCTTGGATCGGGAATCAGCGGCTCGCCACGAGGCCGCACCACCCGTCAGGCATCACCGCATCCTCACATCTCGCGAAGGAGGTCCCATGGACCGCGCTCCCTCCCCCTGTCCCGTCGCCCTGGTCGTCGAGGACGATGCCGCGGTCCGCAACCTCGCCGCCGCCGTGCTGGAGGAGACGGACCTCGGGGTGATCGCCTGCGACAGCGCGGAGGCCGCGATCTCGATCCTGGAGCGCGACGACGTCACCGTCGCGCTGCTCTTCGCCGACATCCGTCTGCCCGGCGCGATGGACGGGCTCGCGCTCGCCAGCACCGTCGAGCGCCGCTGGCCGGACGTGCGGGTGGTGGTGACCTCGGGCTACGATGCCGTCGGCGACGCGCGGATGCCGGCGCAAGCGGTGTTCATGCAGAAGCCGTGGCGCGCCCTCGACGTGCTGGTCCAGGCCGAGCACGCGACGGAAGCCGCCCGCGCCGCCTGAGCGTTCGCTCGATCGACCCGGACGGCGCCGAACGCGTCGTCCGCGATCTCACGGGATCGAACATCCTTCGGCGCACGAAAAAAGCCCGGTCCGCATGCGCGGCCGGGCTTTTTCGAGGATCGCGATCGACGGGCCTCGCGGCCCGGACCGACTTACTCGGCGGCGGGGGCCGCCGGAGCGCCACCGGCCGGAGCCGACGGGGTCATCGACGGGAAGCCGGGACGACGGGGGCCGCCGGCGCCGAAACGGGGCTTCGGCTTCGGGGCGGCGATCAGGCCCTCGCGGATCGCGGTCTTGCGGGCCTGCTTGCGGGCGCGACGGACGGCCTCGGCCTTCTCGCGCGCCTTGCGCACCGAAGGCTTCTCATAGGCCTTGCGCTGCTTCATCTCGCGGAAGATGCCTTCGCGCTGCATCTTCTTTTTGAGGACGCGGAGCGCCTGATCGACGTTGTTGTCGCGAACGAGTACCTGCAACGGAGTGGATCCTCTAGAACCAGTTTGAACGTGGCATTCGGTTGGTGTCGGTGGCGAGACGCCCGCGACGGAGCGGGAAACCGACAGCGCCCCGGACCCGGGGATCGCCCGGGCGGGACGCGGTTCGGACCGTCTCGATTCGGCACCAGATCTGCACCTTGGGCAGGCTCTTACACCAAGCGGCGGCGAGTTCCAACCGGATAGGCGACGCGAACGCGATCCGCGCGAACTGTGACCGGGCAGCCTCAGTCGCGGCTCTGGTAGGGTGTTCGCGCCGACACCACACAAGGATTGCCGGACGGCGGCGGCCACACGGCGATCGTCCTACGGCAGGGGTGACCGATGAACGACGACGCGCAGCAATTCGCCAGCGACAACTATTCCGGCATCTGCCCGGAGGCCTGGGGGGCGATGGCGGAGGCCAACGCCGGGCATGCGCCGGCCTACGGCGAGGACGCCTGGACCGCACGCGCCGCGGACGCCTTCCGCACCTTGTTCGAGACCCGGTGCGAGGTGTTCTTCGCCTTCAACGGTACCGCCGCCAACGCGCTGGCCCTGGCCTCGCTCTGCCGCTCCTACCACAGCGTAATCTGCGCCGACGCCGCCCACGTGGAGACCGACGAGTGCGGCGCGCCGGAATTCTTCTCCAACGGCTCGAAGCTGCTCACGGTCCGCACCGAAAGCGGCAAGCTGACCCCGGACGCGATCCGGGCGCTCGCCACCAACCGCAAGGACATCCACTTCCCGAAGGTCCGGGTGGTGACGGTGACCCAGCCGACCGAGACGGGACAGGTCTACACCCTGGCCGAATTGCAGGCGATCTCGGCCACCTGCCGCGACCTCGGCCTGTCGCTGCACATGGACGGGGCGCGCTTCGCCAACGCCTGCGCGCATCTCGGATGCAGCCCGGCGGACATGACGTGGCGCGCGGGCGTCGACGTGCTCTGCTTCGGCGGCACCAAGAACGGCATGCATGCCGGCGAGGCGGTGGTGTTCTTCGAGCCCGCGCTGGCGGAGGATTTCGGCTACCGCTGCAAGCAGGCGGGGCAGCTCGCCTCCAAGATGCGCTTCCTGTCGGCGCCCTGGGTCGGGATGCTGGAAAGCGGGGCCTGGCTCCGCAACGCCGCGCACGGCAACGCCTGCGCCCAGGACTTCGCCGCGGCGGTGGCGGACATGCCCGGGATCGCGCCGATGTTTCCGGTCGAGGCCAACGCCGTCTTCCTGGCGATGCCGACGGAGATGATGGAGCGCCTGCGCACCAGGGGCTGGCGCTTCTACACCTTCATCGGCGGCGGAGCCCGGTTCATGTTCGCCTGGGACGCGAAGCGCGAACGCGTCGCGGAACTGGTCGCGGACCTGCGCGCGGTGGCCGCGGCGTCGGCCTGAGCGGCCGACGGGTTGCCGCGCGGCGCGCGGCTGTCTAACAGGGCGCATGGTTCCGACAGACGCCCGCCCGTCCTCGACGACGCCGCCGTAGCGCGCCCCGCCGCCACGCCGTCCGCCTCCGCGGGACGGCGCACGCGGTCCGTCGAACCGTCACCCTTCGAGATCGCTCCTCTTTTTGGGCTCGCACGCCGCCTCCAGCTTGGCGCGGGCCGGACATATTGCATGACCTTCCAGACCTTGCGGGCCGAATGGGCCCCGCACGTGCCGCGCGAATTGCTCGCCGGCACCGTCGTCGCGCTCGCCCTCATCCCCGAGGCGATCGCGTTCTCGTTGATCGCCGGCGTCGACCCCCAGGTCGGGCTCTACGCCTCGTTCTGCATCGCGGTCACCACCGCCATCGTCGGCGGGCGCCCGGCGATGATCTCGGCGGCCACCGGCGCCACCGCCCTGGTGATGGCCGGCCTCGTGCGCGAGCACGGCCTGCAATACCTGCTCGCCGCCTCGATCCTCGCCGGCCTGATCCAGATCGGCGCCGGCCTGCTGCGCCTCGGCGACCTGATGCGCTTCGTCTCGCGCTCGGTGATCACCGGGTTCGTCAACGCGCTGGCGATCCTGATCTTCCTCGCGCAGATGCCCGAGCTGATCGGGCGCGGGCCGACCGTCTACGCGATGGTGGCGATCGGGTTGGCGATCATCTACGGCCTGCCGCGGCTCACCAAGGTGGTGCCCTCCCCCCTCGTCTGCATCGTCCTGCTGACCATCGCCGCGATCGCGCTGGCGCTCCCGGTGCGGACGGTGGGCGACATGGGCGCGCTCCCCGCAAGCCTGCCGTCCTTCCTGCTGCCGCAGGTGCCGCTGAGCCTCGAGACGCTTCGGATCATCCTGCCCTACGCCGCCACGGTAGCGATGGTCGGCCTGCTCGAATCCCTGATGACCGCGGCGATCGTCGACGAGATGACCGACACCGGCAGCGACAAGAGCCGGGAATGCCTCGGCCAGGGCGCCGCCAACATCGTCTCCGGCTTCTTCGGCGGCATGGCCGGCTGCGCGATGATCGGCCAGACGGTGATCAACGTCACCTCGGGCGCCCGCGGCCGGCTGTCCTGCCTGTGGGCCGGCTGCTTCCTGCTGTTCCTGATCCTCGTCCTCGGCGCCTACGTCCGGCAGATCCCGATGGCGGCGCTGGTCGCGGTGATGATCTTCGTCTCGCTCCAGACCTTCTCCTGGCGCTCGATCCGCGACCTCACCCGCCATCCCGGCTCGTCGAGCGTGGTGATGCTCGCCACCGTCGCGGTGGTGGTGGCGACCCACGACCTCGCCCGCGGCGTGCTCGTCGGGGTGCTGCTGTCGGGGGTGTTCTTCGCGCGCAAGGTCGCCCGGGTGTTCGACGTCGCGAGCCGGCGCGAGGGCGCGGTCCGAACCTACGTCGTCACCGGTCAGCTGTTCTTCGCGACCGCCGAGGCCTTCCACGGCGCGTTCGACTTCCGCGACGACGCCGAGCGGATCGTGCTCGACCTCACGGCCGCGCATTTCTGGGACATCACCGCGATCAACGCCCTCGACCGGGTGGTGCTGAAGTTCCGCCACCACGGCCGCGCGGTCGAGATCGTCGGCCTCAACCGCGCGAGCGCGACCCTGGTCGAACGCCTCGGCACCCACGACAAGCCTGGCGCGGTGGCGACGCCGGGGCATTGAGGCGGCGGCGAACCCTCAAGCGAGCCAGTCGGGCATCCGGTCGAGGCCGATCAGTTCGTCGTAGGTCTGGCGCGGGCGAACGATCGCGGCCTGCGCGCCGCTGACCAGCACCTCGGGCACGAGGCGGCGGGTGTTGTAGGTGCCGGCCTGGACCGCGCCGTAGGCGCCCGCGGTCATCACCGCGATCAGCGCGCCGGGCGCGACCTGCGGCATCTCGCGCTGCAGGGCGAGGTAGTCGCCGGTCTCGCAGACCGGGCCGACCACATCCGCAGTCACCCGCGGCGCGTCGGCGGCCGGCACCTCGACCGGCCGGAGCGCGTGGTAGGCCTCGTACAGCGTCGGCCGGATCAGGTCGTTCATCGCGGCGTCGACGATGACGAAGGTGCGGCCCTCGCTCTCCTTCACGTACAGCACGCGGGTGACGAGGATGCCGGCGTTGCCCGCGATCATCCGGCCGATCTCGAAGACCGGGCGCAAACCGAGGGGCGCGAAATGCGGCCGGATCGTCGCGGCCAGGGCCGCCGGGTCCGGCGGGGGGGCGTTGTCGTCGCGATAGGGGATGCCGAGGCCGCCGCCGAAATCGATGTGGCGGATCGGATGGCCCTCGGCGATCAGCCGTCCGGCGAGGCCGGCGAGCAGGCGGGCGGCGTTCTCGAACGGCGCCAAGTCGGTGATCTGGCTGCCGATATGCATGTCGACGCCGTGGATCGCGAGGCCTGGCAGCGTCGCGGCCAGGGCGTAGACGGCGGGCGCGCGCGTGATCGGGATGCCGAACTTGTTCTCGTACTTGCCCGTCGAGATCTTGGCGTGGCCGCCGGCGTCGATGTCCGGGTTGACGCGGATCGAGACGGGGGCGTCGATCCCGAGGCTGGTCGCCACCGCGGACAGCGCGAGCAGCTCCGGCTCGCTCTCGACGTTGAAGCAGAAGATGCCGGCCTTCAGCGCCGCCGCCATCTCGTCCTGCGTCTTGCCGACGCCCGAAAACACGATCTTGCGGGCCTCGACTCCGGCGCGGAGCGCGCGGAGCAGCTCGCCCTCGGAGACGATGTCCATGCCGGCGCCCTGGCGGGCGAGCGTCGCCAGCACGGCCTGGTTGGAGTTCGCCTTCATCGCGAAGCACACCAGCGCGTCGTCGCCGGCGAAGGCATCGGCGAACACGCGGTAGTGCCGCTCCAGGGTGGCGGTGCTGTAGCAGTAGAACGGCGTGCCGACGCGCTCGGCCAAGGCCGTCAGGTCGACGTCCTCGGCGTGCAGGCGTCCGCCGCGATCCTGGAAATGGTGCATCGTTCGGCCGTGTCCGGGAAGCGTCGAGATCCGCCGTTCGGCTCGTGATCCCGCCCGCGGGGGAACCTCGCCCCGAGGCGAGAGAGCAAGGTTTGGTGACGGTGCGTGCGGTCCGCCGCGCGGGCGGCGGCCTAGAGCAGCGGATCGAGGATGAAGGGATCCTTCGGGATGCGGTAGCCGCGCTTGGCGCCGCGGCTCGTCTCCACCGGCGCCTCGGTGCCGGAAGCGGGGGCGAGCGCGGATGGCGGCAGCT
>NZ_VRUX01000206.1:0-6897 GCF_008039885.1 Methylobacterium sp. WL103 | reverse complement strand
GTGGTAAACGGCCTGATGTACGTGCTGAGCACTGGCTGCCAATGGCGGGCGATCCCAAAGGATCTGGCGGCGCGAGGACGGGCGAGCGGCCCGCGTGCAGCATGCCGGCCTGCGCCGTGCGCTCGGAGCGGAAAGCCTCTTGCAGGCCCGCGACCTCGCCGCAGGGGATGCCCGCGGCGCGAAGCGCCTCGATCAGCGCCGCCCGCGGGATGCGGGTGAGCTCGCGGTCGATCTCGGGGGCGAGCCGTGCGCGATGGCGCGAGCGGCCGAGGTTGGTCGCGAAGTCCGGGTCGGCGGCGAGGTCTTCGCGGCCGATCACCGTGCAGAAGCGGCGATACTGGCCGTTGTTGCCGACCGTGATCACGAGGGGACCGTCCGCCGCCTCGAACACGCCGTAGGGCACGATCGCCGGGTGGGCGTTGCCGACCCGCTCGGGATCGCGGCCGAGGGCGAGGGCCGCGAGGCCGACATAGGAGGTGAGGCTGAGGCCGGAATCGTAGAGCGCCATCTCGACGTGGCGGCCGCGCCCGGTGCGGTGGCGTTGCAGCAGCGCGGCGAGCACCGCCTGCGCCGCGTACTGGCCGGTGAACAGGTCCACCGCCGCCACGCCGAACTTCAGCGGCGGCTCCTCGGGCCGGCCGTTCAACGCCATCAGCCCGGACTCGCCCTGCACCACGAGGTCGTAGCCCGGCCGGTCCGCCTCCGGCCCGTCGCCGACGTAGCCGGCCACCGAGCAGTAGACCAAGCCCGGGTTCTCGGCCGAGAGGCGCGCGTAGCCGAGGCCGAGCTTGTCGGCGCCGCCGCGCTTGAAGTTCTGGATCAGCACGTCGCAGCCGGCGGCGATCCTGCGCGCCAGGTCCGCGCCCTCTTCGGTCGCGAGGTCGAGGCCGAGCGAGCGCTTGTTGCGGTTCACGCTGTCGAAATAGGTGGTGTTGCCCGGGCTGGTGGCGACGCCCCAGTCGCGGGTGTCGTCGCCGCGCTCGGGATGCTCGACCTTGATCACGTCGGCGCCGAGGTCGGCGAGCACCTGTCCACACCACGGGCCGGCCAGCACGCGCGACAGGTCGAGGACGCGGATGCCCGACAGCGGCAGGTCCTGTTCCGTCGTCGGCTCCATCGGTTCCTCCAGATCCTGAATTCGGCGCGTCTGCAGCGCCGCCCGGCGTCGCGCCCGGCCTTCCGGTTTCGAAAAACCGGTATGTTCGGTTGACAGCGACCGCCATCGGCATAAATCGAATTTCGCAATCATGGAATAGCGGCCCGCCCGAGGTCGCGTCTGGGAGGTTGGCGTGTCGCATCCGGCGATCCGAGAGGCCGAATCGCCAGCGGAGGCTCGGGCGGAGGCTCGGGCGCGGCACTTCCCCGAAGCCTGCGACTGGGACGGCGCGATCGAGGTCGGAACGATTCCGGACCTGCTCGCGGCCGGCGTCGCCGGGGCGAAGGGGCCGGCTTTCGATTTTCGCGGACGCGCGATCGGCTTTCCCGAATTCGCCGACCACGTCGAGGCGATCGCCGCCGGCCTGATCCGGCTCGGGTTGGCGCCCGACGCCACGATCGGCCTGCACCTGCCGAACACCCCGTTCCACCCTGTGGCGTTCTTCGCCGCAGCCCGCGCCGGGCTGCGGGTGGCGCACCTGTCCGGCCTCGATGCGCCGCGGGAACTTGCGCACAAGCTCGGCACCACCCGCGCCCGCGTCCTCGTGACCACCAACCTGCCCGGCTTCCTGCCGGTGGCGCTGACGCTGCTCGACGAGGGCGCCGTGGACACCGTCCTCGTCGGCGACGACGCGGAATGGGGCGCCTCCACCGTGCTGGAGCCCCTGCCGATCCCGGACCGCTCCGGCGTCGTACCGCTGGCCGCGTTGCGCAGCGCGCCGCGCCCGGCCGCCTGGCCGCAGCGCAAGCCCTCCGACGTGATGCTGCTGCAATTCACCGGCGGCACCACCGGCCTGCCGAAGGCGGCGATGCTGACCCACGGCAACCTGACGGCCGCCGTCTCGATGTACCGGCTCTGGACAGACGACGGCGACGAGGGCGAGGCCTCGGCCCGCGCCGTCTGCGTTCTGCCGCTGTTCCACATCTACGCGCTGACGACGGTGCTCCTGCGCGGCATCCGCGGCGGCACGCAGATCCTGCTGCGCCAGCGCTTCGACCCGGAGGAGATCGTCGCCGACATCGAAGTCCGCCGCGCCACGGCGCTGCCGGGGGTGCCGACGATGTGGTTCGCGCTGCTGAATCGCCCCGGCATCGAGGCGGTGGACTTCTCGTCGCTCCGCTCGTGCATGAGCGGCGGCGCGCCCCTGCCCTTCGACGTGATGGGCCGCCTGAGCCGGCTGATGGGCGTCAACCTCGGGGTCGGCTGGGGCATGACCGAGACCTCGCCTGCCGGCACCCGCCTGCCGCGCGCGGCCGAGCGCCGGCCCGGCGTGATCGGCATCCCGTTGAAGGGCATCGCCATGCGGGTCGTCTCCCTCGACGACCCTTCGGTGGAGGTGCCGACCGGGGAGACCGGCGAGATCGCGATCCGCGGGCCCAACGTCTTCGCCGGCTACTTCGAGCAGCCGGACGCCACGGCCGAAGCGTTCCGCGACGGCTGGTTCCTCACCGGCGACATCGGGCGAGTGGACGAGAACGGCCTGTTCGACCTCGTCGACCGGCGCAAGAACATGATCATTTCGGGCGGCTACAACGTCTACCCGGTGCAGATCGAGAGCGCGATCTACGAGCATCCGGCGGTCGCCGAGACCATCGTCATCGGCATCCCTTGCAACTATCGCGGCCAGGCGGCCAAGGCCTTCGTCAACCTGAAGCCCGGCGCCGAGCGCTTCACCCTCGACGAGCTCAACGCCTTCCTCGCCAGCCGCATCGGCCGCCACGAGATCCCGCGGGCGCTCGAATTCCGGGACGCCCTCCCCCGTAGCCCGGCGGGCAAGCTGCTCGCCAGCGTGCTCGTCGCCGAAGAACAGGCCATGACGGCGCGCGACAACACCGGAGCCCGACCCGCATGATCGACGCCGTCATCGTCTCCACCGCCCGCACGCCGATCGGCAAGGCGTTCCGCGGCGCGCTGAACCTGACAGACGGCGCCGACCTCGGGGCGCACGCGATCCGCGCCGCGGTTGAGCGCGCCGGCGTCGAGCCGGCCGAGGTCGAGGAGGTCGTGCTCGGCTGCGGCTATCCTGAGAACGCGACCGGCGGCAACGTCGCGCGGCACGCGAGCCTCGTCGCCGGCATTCCGGTCGGGTCGGCCGGCGTGACGGTGTCGCGGTTCTGCGCCTCGGGCCTCGAGGCGATCGCCAGCGCCGCACGGCGCGTGATCCTCGACGGCGTGCCGGTGGCGGTGGCCGGCGGCCTCGAATCGATCAGCCTGGTGCAGCCGAAGGTGCAGAAGGAGCTGACCCGCAACGACTGGCTCTTCGCCCACCTGCCGGCGATCTACATGCCGATGATCGAGACCGCCGACATCGTCGCCGAGCGTTACGGCATTTCGCGCGAGGCCCAGGACGCGTTCGCGCTGGAAAGCCAGCGTCGCACCGCGGCGGCGCAGGAGCGCGGCCTGTTCGATGCCGAGATCGTGCCGATCTCCGCGATGATGTCGGTGACCGACAAGGCCACCGGCGAGACCCGCACCGTCGAGACGCGGCTCGCCAAGGACGAGGGCAACCGCCCCGACACGACGCTCGAAGGTCTGGCCAGGCTCAAGCCCGTGCGCGGCGAGACCGCGTTCATCACCGCCGGCAACGCCAGCCAGCTCTCGGACGGGGCCTCGGCCTGCGTGGTGATGTCGGGGGCGGAGGCCGTGAGGCGCGGGCTTGCCCCACTGGGCACCTTCCGCGGCTTCGCGTCGGCCGGCTGCGGCCCGGACGAGATGGGCATCGGCCCGGTCTTCGCGGTGCCGCGCCTGCTGGAGCGGCACGGGCTCAAGGTCGCCGACATCGACCTGTGGGAGCTGAACGAGGCCTTCGCGAGCCAGTCGCTGTACTGCCGCGACACGCTCGGGATCGACCCGGAGCGGGTCAACGTCAACGGCGGCGCCATCAGCGTCGGGCACCCCTTCGGCATGAGCGGCGCCCGCCTCGTCGGCCATGCCCTGCTCGAGGGCCGCCGCCGCGGGGCGCGCTACGCCGTCGTCACCATGTGCGTGGCCGGCGGCATGGGCTGCGCCGGCCTGTTCGAGATCGGGAACTGAGCCATGGACCTGCGCTTCACCGCCGAGGAGATCGCGTTTCGCGACGAGGTCCGCAGCTTCTGCCGCGAGAAGATCCCGGCCGAGATCCGCCGCAAGGTCTCGGAAGGCCGGGGCCTCGGCAAGGACGACGTCGTCACGGCCCAGCGCATCCTCAACGCCCGCGGCTGGGCCGTGCCGCATTGGCCGAAGGAATGGGGCGGCCAGGATTGGACGCCGATCCAGCGCTACATCTACACCGAGGAGCTGCTGCAGGCGGCGGTGCCGCTGCCGCAGCAGTTCAACTGCTACATGTTCGGCCCGGTGCTCGCGACCTTCGGCAACCAGGCGCAGAAGGAGCGCTTTCTGGCGCGCGCCGCGAACCTCGACGACTGGTGGTGCCAGGGCTTCTCCGAGCCCGGCGCCGGCTCCGACCTCGCCTCGCTCAAGACGAAGGCCGTGCGCGACGGCGACCACTACGTCGTCGACGGCCAGAAGACCTGGACGACGCTCGGCCAGCACGCCGACTGGATCTTCTGCCTCGTGCGCACCGACATGGAGGCGAAGAAGCAGCGCGGCATCTCCTTCCTGGTGATGGACATGACGACGCCCGGCATCACCGTGCGCCCAATCATCACCCTGGAGGGGCGCCACGAGGTCAACGAGGTGTTCTTCGATTCCGTGCGCGTGCCGGTCGAGAACCTGGTCGGCGAGGAGAACAAGGGCTGGGACTACGCCAAGTTCCTGCTCGCCAACGAGCGCACCGGCATCGCCCGGATCGGCCTGACCAAGGAGCGGATCCAGCGCATCAAGCGCTTGGCGCGGGAGATGCCGTCCGGCGCCGGCTCGATGTGGGACGACGGCGACTTCCGCGGACGCGTCGCCGAGGTCGAGATCGAGCTGAAGGCGTTGGAGATCACCCAGATGCGGGTCGCGGCCAAGCAGGGCCGCGCCGACTCGGTGCAACCCGACCCGGCCTCCTCGCTCCTCAAGATCCGCGGCTCGCAGCTCCAACAGGCCGCCACCGAACTGCTGGTGGAGCTGGCCGGCCCGTTCTCGCTCGCGGCGCCCGCCCGCGGCGGCGGCGGCAACAATCCGCCCGGCGGCTTCGACTGGGTGGATGCGGCCGCGCCGAGCTACTTCAACAACCGCAAGGTCTCGATCTACGGCGGCTCGAACGAGATCCAGCACAACGTCATCGCCAAGGGCATCTTGGGGCTTTGATTTCTGCTCCGTCCGGCGGGCGTGGCTCCGGACCACCCCCTCTCCCGGTGGGAGAGGGTTGGGGTGAGGGGCGTCACCTATCCGGAAAGGTCACGCCCCTCATCCTGTCCTTCTCCCCCTGGGAGAAGGGACCCGCGGCCGCATCGGTCGCGTCGAGCGTCTCGTAGAAAGCGGTTCGTTTCATGGATTTCGACTTCAGCGAAGAGCAGAACCTGTTGCGCGACAGCGTCGAGCGCTTCTGCGCCGACGGCTATCCCTCGCTGGAGGCGCGCCAGGCCCGGACCCGCGAGCCGATGGGGTTCTCCGAGGCGAACTGGGGCAAGCTCGCAGAGCTCGGCGTCTGCGGCCTGCCGTTCTCGGAAGAGGATGGTGGGTTCGGCGGCGGCGCGGTCGAGACGATGATCGTGATGGAGGCCATCGGCCGGAACCTCGCCGTCGAGCCGGTCTTCGCCAGCGGCGTCCTCGGCGCGACGGCGATTCGCCTCGGCGCCGATTCGGACCAGAAGGCGCGCTGGCTGCCCGGCCTGATCGAGGGCACCACGCGTCTCACGCTTGCCCACACGGAGCGGCAGTCCCGCTACGACCTTCACGATGTCGCGACGAAAGCCCGCCGCGAGGGCTCGCACTACGTGCTCGACGGCCAGAAGAGCGTGGTGCTGAACGCCGATTCCGCCGGCCTGATCGTGGTCAGCGCCCGCCTCTCGGGCGAGCGCCGCGACCGGCACGGCATCGGCCTGTTCGTGGTGCCGGCGGACGCGCCGGGCGTGACCATCGAAGCGTATCCGACCCAGGATGGCGGGCGGGCCGCGGAGGTCGCCTTCGCCAACGTCGCGGTCGGCGCGGACGCCGTCCTCGGCGATTCGGAGGACGGCCTGCCGCTCCTCGTGCGCGTGGCCGAGCACGGCATCGCGGCGCTGGCGGCAGAGGCGCTCGGCTCGATGTCGGCGCTGCACGCGCTCACCGTCGACTACCTCAAGCAGCGCAAGCAGTTCGGCGTGACAGTCGGCAGCTTCCAGGCGCTGCAGCACCGGGCGGTCGACATGCTGATCGCCCTGGAACAGGCGCGCTCGATGGCGATCTACGGGGCGATGATGGTGGATTCCGCCGACGCCGCCGAGCGCGCAGCCGCGCTCTCCGCGGTGAAGGTTCAGGTCAACAAGGCCTGCCGTTTCCTCGGCCAGGAGGCTGTGCAGCTCCACGGTGGCATCGGCATGACCATGGAGTACATCGGCGCGCACCACTTCAAGCGCTTGGCGATGATCGAGTACCAGCTCGGCGACACGCCCTACCACCTGCGCCGCGTCGCCGACGACGGCGGCCTGATCGCGGCCTAGATGTTTGGTCCCGGCATTTGGTGGAGCGGGTTTGACCTGAAGCGACTGGGCTCGGCGGACCATGCTTTGCAGATGGCCTCGTAGGGCGTGAGACCCCGCAGGGTCTTCAGGCGGCGGCCAAAATTGTAGGCGCTGACGAAGTCGGCCAGATGGGCGCGGAGCTTGTCGTAGCTG
>NZ_VRUX01000205.1:0-6897 GCF_008039885.1 Methylobacterium sp. WL103 | reverse complement strand
CCCCCCCACCCCCCGCCCCCCCCCCCCCCCCCCACCCCCCCAACTTTTTGTTTTCAAGCTGACGACTGCATTAGAGATCGGCTCCGGTCTCGGGGGCTCGTAGAGTGGTATACGAGACCAGCACCAGCCGGTCGCCGAACCGGGCCACCATCAGGTCGTCGCGGATGCCGCCGGCGGCGTCGGTCAGCAGGCCGTAGCGCTGGCGGCCGGACCTCAGCCCGAGGATGTCGGCCGGGATCAGGGCTTCGAGGGCGCGGGCGGCGTCCGCCGGGTCGTCCGCGTGAAGCGCGATCTGGCCCATGTGGGAGACGTCGAACAGGCCGGCGCCGGCGCGGGTGTGGAGGTGCTCTTTCAGCAGCCCGGCGGGATAGTGCAGCGGCATGTCGTAGCCGGAGAACGGCACCATCCGCGCGCCGCGGCGCAGGTGCAGGGCATGCAGCGGGGTGCGCCGCGGCCCGGATGCGAGAGTGTCGTCGAAGGTCCCGAAGGTATCCGCATGCATCTGGTGATTCCACGACACGAGCCGCCGAGGAACGCGGTCGCGCGCCTCGGTTGCCCCCATCTGTCGCGGTTACCTGAGAGCTTCCCCCGGACGCCGCGTCGGCGGCCTCCAAGGTTTCTCCTTCGGTGGACGCCAGGCGGCGCCTCTCTCCAGATTGTCCAACGATACGGTGATTGTGCCTGAGAGTTTCCGGGGGTGGTTGCTCCGTCGGCGCCATGACCGGTCGTCGGACCGGCCTGGGCTCTCCCGTATCGCTTTATGCGGACGCCGTCAGACTGGCATGCCTCTCAAGGGCCGGCAAGCGGCAAGCCGACAACGGGCCTTCGCTGTCACGCTTCTCGTCCGGGAGAGGGGTGTCATCGGCCGGGGAATGTTCGGGGCGCCCTCGAAAACGCGATGGACGGCGCCGACGCTTCCGGCGATACATCCTGCCAAAGATGCAGGGGAGGGTTGCGTTTGGCACAGGACATCATCCTGTCCACCACCGGGTTGACCAAGGAATTCAAGGGGTTCCGCGCGGTCAACGGCGTGACGCTCGAAGTCGTGCGCGGCACGATCCACGCGCTGATCGGCCCGAACGGCGCCGGCAAGACGACCTGCTTCAACCTGCTCACCAAGTTCCTCAGCCCGACCGCCGGGGCGATCCACTACAAGGGCCGCGACATCAGCCGCCTGCAGCCGGCCGACGTCGCCCGGCTGGGGCTGGTGCGCTCGTTCCAGATCTCGGCGGTGTTCCCGCACCTCACGGTGATGGAGAACGTCCGCATCGCGCTTCAGCGGCGCAAGCACGGCGATTCGTTCGACTTCTGGCGGGCCGAGAAGGTGCTGCGCCGCCTCGACGCCGAGGCGCTGGACCTCGTCGACCAGGTCGGCTTGTCGGCGTTCTCCGGGCACCAGGCGGTGGAGCTGTCCTACGGCCGCAAGCGCGCGCTCGAGATCGCGACGACCCTGGCCCTCGATCCCGAAATGCTGCTGCTCGACGAGCCGATGGCCGGGATGGGCCACGAGGACGTGGAGCGCACCGCGAGCCTGATCCGCCGCGTCGGCAAGGACCGCACCATCCTGATGGTCGAGCACAACCTGTCGGTGGTGGCCTCGCTCTCGGACCGGATCACCGTGCTCGCCCGGGGCCAGGTGCTCGCGGAGGGCGACTACGCCACCGTGTCGAAGGATCCGCGCGTGATCGAAGCGTATATCGGGGCCGGGCATGGCTGAGGCAGGCATTGCTGAGACAGGTTTGGCTGAGACAGGCTTGGCTGAGGCGGCTTTGAAGACCGTGCCGCGTGCGGTCCCGGACGCCCTCCTGGCGGTGCGGGGCCTGGAGGGCTGGTACGGCGAGAGCCATGTGCTCCACGGCATCGACCTCGACGTGCGGGCCGGCGAGGTTGTGACGCTGCTCGGCCGCAACGGGGCGGGCAAGACCACGACCCTGCGCGCCATCATCGGCATCCTCGGCCGCCGCGCCGGCTCGATCACCTACGAGGGCGTCGAGACGATCGCGATGGCCTCGCGCAACATCGCGCGGCTCGGCCTCGGCTACGTGCCGGAGGAGCGCGGGATCTTCGCGAGCCTGACGGTCGCCGAGAACCTGATGCTGCCGCCGGTGGTGAAGCCCGGCGGCATGTCGGTGGCCGAGATCCACACCCTGTTCCCGAACCTCAAGGAGCGGGCCGGCAGCCAGGGCACCAAGCTCTCGGGCGGCGAGCAGCAGATGCTCGCCATCGGCCGCATCCTGCGCACCGGCGCCAAGCTGATCCTGCTCGACGAGCCGACCGAGGGGCTCGCCCCCGTCATCGTCCAGCAGATCGGCCGGACGATCCGCGAGCTGAAGGGGCGCGGCTACACCATCGTGCTCGTCGAACAGAACTTCCGCTTCGCCCAGACGCTGGCCGACCGCCACGTGGTGATCGAGCAGGGGCGGGTGGTCGACGAGATCGCCAACGACGCGCTTGACGCCAATATCGACAAGCTCCACGCCTACCTCGGGGTCTGAAGACCTCGGGGCATCGACGGACTCATCAGTCCGAATACGAAGAGAAGCGCGACGCACGAGGCCGACGACGGACGGGCACTTGGCCCCGACGCGCAAAACGGCCGGCGCACCGAGGAGGACGGACCGGATGCTGAGACGAATGCTGCTTGCCGCCGCGCTGGGGACCCTGACGACGGCGGCCGCGCAAGCCCAGACCCCCGTCAAGATCGGCGTGCTCACCGACCGCTCCGGCGTCTACGCCGACATCGCGGGCGAAGGTTCGCTCGTGGCCGCCCGGATGGCGGTGGAAGACTTCAAGGCCGCCGACAAGGGCCTCAAGGTCGAGGTCATCGCCGCCGACCACCAGAACAAGCCCGACGTCGGCTCGGCGATCGCGCGGCAATGGTACGACCGCGACGGCGTCGACCTGATCATCGACGGCGTGACCTCCTCCGTGGCCCTGGCGATCAACCAGGTCACCAAGGAGAAGAACCGGACCTTCATCGACACCGGCGCCGGCACCGCCGACCTCACCGGCGTGCAATGCACTCCCAACACCGTCCACTGGGTCTACGACACCGTGGCGCTCGCCAACGGTACCGGCGGCGCCATGGTCAAGCGCGGCGGCGACACCTGGTTCTTCCTCGCCGCCGACTACGTCTTCGGCCAGACGCTCCAGCGCGACACCACCACGGTCGTCACCAAGAACGGCGGCAAGGTCGTCGGCTCGGTCAAGACCCCGTTCCCGACCGCCGACTTCTCCTCGTTCCTGCTGCAGGCGCAGGGGTCGGGCGCCAAGGTGATCGGGCTGGCCAACGCCGGGGCCGACACCATCAACGCGATCAAGCAGGCCGGCGAGTTCGGCATCACCGAGGGCGGCCAGGCGCTGGCCGGCCTCCTCGTCTTCTCCTCCGACGTGCATTCGCTCGGCACCAAGGTGGCGCAGGGCCTGGTCCTGACCGAGCCGTTCTACTGGGACCTTACCGACGCCACCCGCGCGTTCTCGGACCGGTTCGCCAAGCAGATGGGCGGCAAGAAGCCGACCGCCAACCATGCCGGCGTCTATGCGGGCACGCTGCACTACCTCAAGGCGGTCGAGGCCCTGAAGGCATCCTCCGACGGCGCCAAGGTGGTCGCCAAGATGAAGGAGATGCCGACCGACGACCCGCTTTTCGGCAAGGGCACGATCCGCGTCGACGGGCGCAAGATCCACGACATGTACCTGTTCGAGGTCAAGAAGCCCGCCGAGTCCAAGGGCGAGTGGGACCTCTACAAGACGCTGGCCACCATCCCCGGCAACGAGGTGTTCCGCCCGCTGAACGAGGGCGGCTGCCCCCTCGTGAAGGGTTGAGCGTGTGAGGCACCCCCGCGGCGCGCGGCGCGCCGCGGGGTCGGAACAGGCGATGGCTGAGTTGCGATGACCACGATCTTCGGCGTTCCGATGCAGGCGCTGTTCGGCCAGCTCCTGCTCGGGCTGATCAACGGCTCGTTCTACGCGATCCTCAGCCTCGGGCTGGCGATCATCTTCGGGCTCCTGAACATCATCAACTTCGCCCACGGGGCGCTGTACATGATGGGCGCCTTCGTCGCCTGGATGCTGCTCAACTACCTCGGGGTGAACTACTGGTGGGCGCTGGGGCTGGCGCCGCTGATCGTCGGCGCCTTCGGCATCGTGCTGGAGCGGGTGCTGATCGCGCGGCTGTACAAGCTCGACCACCTCTACGGCCTGCTGCTGACCTTCGGCATGGCGCTGATCATCCAGGGGCTGTTCCGAAACTCCTACGGCGTCTCGGGCCTGCCCTACGCGATCCCGCCGGAACTGTCGGGCGGCCAGCGCCTGCCGTTCATGTTCCTGCCGAACTACCGCGCCTGGGTCGTGGTCGCGTCGCTGGCCGTGTGCCTGGCCACCTGGCTCGTCATCGAGAAGACCAAGCTCGGCTCGTACCTGCGCGCGGCCACCGAGAACCCGACGCTGGTCCAGGCCTTCGGCGTCAACGTGCCCCTGTTCCTGACCCTGACCTACGGGTTCGGCGTCGCGCTCGCGGGCTTCGCCGGGGTGCTCGCCGCGCCGATCTACTCGGTCAACCCCAACATGGGCGCCGACATCATCATCGTGGTCTTCGCCGTGGTGGTGATCGGCGGCATGGGCTCGATCCTCGGCTCGGTCATCACCGGCTTCGGCCTCGGGCTGATCGAGGGGCTGACCAAGGTGTTCTACCCCGAGGCCTCGGCCACCGTGATCTTCGTGATCATGGTGCTGGTGCTGCTGGTGAAGCCCGCCGGCCTGTTCGGTCGGACGGCATGATCCTCTTCGCGACAGGGCTCTGACATGGCCGACACCGCCGCCATCGCGTCCGTGGACGCCGCCCCGATCCTGCCGGCGCTGTCCGAGGGCCGGGACGTGCGCGCCCTGCACCGCAAGATCATGCTCGGCATCGCCGTGTTCCTCGCGGTGGCGCCGTTCGTGCTCTACCCCGTCTTCCTGATGAAGGTGCTGTGCTTCGGGCTGTTCGCGCTCGCGTTCAACCTACTGCTCGGCTACGGCGGCCTGCTCTCCTTCGGGCACGCCGCCTATTTCGGCATGGCGAGCTACCTCTGCGCCTACGCGGCCAAGGTCTGGGGGCTGACCCCGGAGCTCGCGATCCTCTGCGGCACGCTGACGGCGGCGCTGCTCGGGTTGGTGTTCGGGGCGCTGGCGATCCGGCGCCAGGGCATCTACTTCTCGATGATCACGCTGGCGCTCGCGCAGATGGCGTTCTTCTTCTCGCTCCAGGCCAAGTTCACCGGCGGCGAGGACGGGATCCAGGCGGTGCCGCGCGGCGCCCTGTTCGGCACGATCAGCCTCGCCGACGACCGGGCGCTCTACGGCCTCGTGGCCGTGGTGTTCCTCGGCGGCCTGCTGCTGATCTACCGCATCATCCACTCGCCGTTCGGGCAGGTGCTGAAGGCGATCCGCGACAACGAGCCCCGCGCGATCTCGCTCGGCTACCGGGTGAACCAGTACAAGCTCGCGGTGTTCGTGCTCTCGGCGACGCTCGCCGGGCTCGCCGGCTCCACCAAGGCGATCGTGTTCCAGCTCGCCTCGCTCACCGACGTGCATTGGGCGATGTCGGGCGAGGTGGTGCTGATGACGCTGGTCGGCGGCATGGGCACCGTGTTCGGGCCGATCGTCGGCGCGCTGGTGATCGTCACGATGGAGACCTACCTCGCGCAGTTCGGCGCCTGGGTCACGATCATCCAGGGCGTGGTCTTCGTGCTCTGCGTGCTGCTGTTCCGCGAGGGCATCGTCGGCCTCGTCGCGCGGATCGCCCGGCGCCCGCTGTGAGCCTGGGCGGCCGAGGGAACCGGGGGGAGGGCGGGCGCGCGAGCCCGTTCGAGACCGGGCTCGACCGCTCGGCCGCCAACCATGTGGCGCTCACCCCCGTGAGCTTCCTGGCGCGCGCCGCCGACGCCTTCGCCGACCGGATCGCGGTGATCGACGGCGACCGGCGCCTGACTTACCGCGACCTCGACGCCCGTTGCCGCCGCCTCGCTTCGGCACTGCGGGGGCGCGGCGTCGGCCGGCTCGACACCGTGGCGATCCTGGCCGGCAACGTGCCCGCGATGATCGAGGCGCACTTCGCCGTGCCGATGCTCGGCGCGGTGCTGAACCCGCTCAACACCCGCCTCGACGCGGCGACGCTCGCCGCCTCGCTGGCGCATGGCGAGGCGCGGGCGCTGATCGTCGACGCGCCGTTCCGGGCGCTCGCCGAAGAGGCGCTCGAAGCCCTTCCGGGGCCGATCCTGGTGATCGCCGTGGACGATCCCGGCGGCGGCCACGCCTACGAGGACCTGCTTGCGGAGGGCGACCCGGACTTCGCCGGGCCGGGGCCGGACGACGAGTGGCAGTCGCTTTGCCTGCTCTACACCTCGGGCACCACCGGGGACCCGAAGGGCGCGGTCTACAGCCACCGCGGCGCCTACCTTCAGGCGCTCGGCAACGCCCTCGCCTTCGGGCTCTCGGCCGACAGCGTCTACCTCTGGACGCTGCCGATGTTCCACTGCAGCGGCTGGTCGTACCCCTGGGCGGTGGTGGCGGCCGGCGGCACGCAGGTCTGCCTGCGCAAGGTCGAGCCGGCCGCGATCTACCGGGCGATCGCCGAGCAGGGCGTCACGCATCTCTGCGGCGCGCCGATCGTGCTGTCGATGATCGTCGACGCGCCGGACGCCGTGCGCGTGCCGTTCCCGCAACGCGTGCGCTGCGCCACCGGGGGCGCGGCGCCGCCCTCGACGGTGATCGCGGCGATGGAGGCGCTCGGCTTCGCGGTGACCCACCTCTACGGCTCGACCGAGAGCTACGGCCCGGCGACGATCTGCGTGCCCGGCCCCGACTGGGACGCGCTCGCTCCGGCCGAGCGCCACGGCCGCATGGCCCGCCAGGGCG
>NZ_VRUX01000204.1:0-6910 GCF_008039885.1 Methylobacterium sp. WL103 | reverse complement strand
CCCGACGACGACGAGGCCGGCGCTCACGCCCGAGCTCCGGCGCCGACCGAGGCGAGCGCGCCCGCGCCGAGCAGGTCGACGCCCGGGAGCCAGCGGGCGCCGTCCTGCATCAGGTACTCCCAGAACGCGGCGGCGGCCGGCCCCAGGACCTTGTCGGCCCGGCGAACCGCGTACCAGTCGCGCCGGATCGGCAGGCCCTGCACGTCGAGGAGCACGAGGCGGCCGGCCTCGACTTCGGCGGCGACCGTGTGGGCGGAGAGCAGCGCGATCCCGAGGCCGGCCATCACCGCCTGCTTGATCGTCTCGTTCGAACCGGAATCGATCCCGAGCTTCGCCCGCTTGATGATGATGCCGTTCATGAACTCCTCGAACACCGTGCGGGTGCCCGAGCCGTCCTCGCGCACGAGGTAGGCCTCCTCGGCGATGTCGGCCTTGGTCAGCCCGCGGCGGCCGGCGAGCGGGTGGTTCGGGTCGGCGATCAGCACCAGCGGGTGCGGCCCGAAGATCTCGGCCTCGATCGCGAAGTCGCGCGGCGGCCGGCCCATGATCGCGAAGTCGATCTCGTAGTTGCGCAGGGCCTCGACCGTGTTGCCGCGGTTGCGCACCGAGAGGTTGATCTCGACGCCGGTGTGGCTCTTGACGAATCCGGCGATCACCTGCGGCGCGAAGTACTTGGCGGTGGAGACCACGCCCAGCGTCACCCGGCCGCCGGCGCCGCCCTTGAGGATGCGGAGCTTGTCGGCGCAGGTCTCGAGCACGGTGTTGATGCTGTCGATCGCCCAGAGCATCTCGCGCCCCGCATCGGTCGGCTTCAGGCCGGTCGGCGTCCGGTCGAACAGCAGCAGGCCCGCCTCCTCCTCCAATTGTCGGATGCGGGCGTACAGAGCCGCCGAGGTCACGTTCAGCTCTTGGGCGGCCCGCGTCATGGTGCCGAGCCTGGCCACCGCGGCGACCGCCTGAAGTTGCTTGAGAGACAGATTGCGCATGCGCTGTTTTTAGTTTTTTTGTAATCGGCCGCAAGAAGTTTTAGATTTCTTGGCCCCGCCCTGCACCGCTCCCTGGTGAACGGCCGGGTCCGTGCGGTATCCTGCCGACCGACCGGCGGGTAAAGCGTGCGGCGGGCGCCGGCTCCGGATGGCGGGCGCAACGAGATTCTGGGCGGAAGGGCAAGCGGATGTCGACAGGTTCACCGGCACTCGGATCGCGGCTCGACGCATGCCTCGCCGCCGCCGTCGCGGCGGAGCCGCACTTGGCCGACACCGCCGCCGTGATCGCCGCGATCGCGGCCGCGTCGATCGACATCAGCGAGGTCATCGGGCGCGGGGCGCTCGGCGGCGACCTCGCGGCGGCGGGCGAGCACAACAGCGACGGCGACGTGCAGAAGGCGCTCGACGTGATCGCCCACCAGCGCGTCACCGAGGCGCTGCAGGCCGCGCCGGTCGCCGAGGTCGCCTCCGAGGAGGCCGAGGGCGTGATGCACCTCAACGCCGGGGCGCCGCTCGCGGTCGCGATCGACCCGCTCGACGGCTCGTCGAACATCGGCGTGAACATGGCGGTCGGCACCATCTTCGGCATCCGCCCGGCGGTGACGGCCGAGGGCGACCCGATCGCCTCCTTCACCACGCCCGGTACGGCGCAGACAGCGGCGGGCTTCGTCACCTACGGCCCGGCGACGGCGCTGATCCTGACGCTCGGCCACGGCACCCAGGTCTACGTGCTCGACCGTGACCAGCGGGCCTTCCGGCTGACGCATGCCGCGCTGGAAGTGCCGGCGGCCGCCAAGGAATACGCGATCAACGCCTCGAACGCCCGGCACTGGGACGGCCCGATCAAGGCCTTCGTCGAGGATTGCCTGCGCGGCGCCGAAGGGCCGCACGACAAGGACTACAACATGCGCTGGCTCGGCTCGCTGGTGGCCGACGCGCAGCGCGTGCTGATGCGCGGCGGCGTGTTCCTGTACCCGGGCGACGGCCGCAAGGGCTACGCGCAGGGGCGTCTGCGCCTGCTCTACGAGGCCGCCCCGATCGCCATGCTGATGGAGCAGGCCGGCGCCGGCGCCACCGACGGCGAGCGCCGCATCCTCGACATCGCCGCCACCGGCATCCACGAGCGCGTGCCGCTGGTCTTCGGCTCGGTCGAGGAGGTCGCCAGCGTCGCCAAGTACTACGACGGGCGCAACCACGCCGCCGGGCGCTCCCCACTGTTCGGCCAGCGCGGGCTGATGCGCTCGTGATCGACCGGATCGCGCGGTAGCCTCCATGTCGGCGCGGCATCCCATCATCTCGGTCACCGGCTCCTCGGGCGCCGGCACGACCTCCGTGCGCAACACCTTCGAGCAGATCTTCCGGCGCGAGGACGTCTCCGCGGTCTACATCGAGGGCGACGGCTTCCACGCGTTCGACCGCGAGACCATGCACGCGATGATGGCGGCGGAGCCGACGCTCTCGCACTTCGCGCCGCGCGCCAACCTCCTGCCCGAGTTGGAGGACGTGTTCCGCACCTACGGCGAATCCGGGCGCGGCCGGACCCGGCACTACGTGCACGACGTCGAGGACGCCGCGCGCTACGGGCGGCCGCAGGGCAGCTTCACGGAGTGGGAGGATTTCGAGCCCGGCTCAGATCTGCTGTTCTACGAGGGCCTGCACGGCTGCGTCGTCGACCAGAGCCTGGACCTGGCCAGGTACCCCGACCTGAAGATCGGCGTCGTGCCGGTGATCAACCTCGAATGGATCCAGAAGCTGCACCGGGACCGCTCGTTCCGCGGCTACTCGACCGATGCGGTGACCGACGTGATCCTGCGGCGGATGCCGGATTACGTGCAGACGATCTGCCCGCAATTCTCGTGGACCGACATCAACTTCCAGCGGGTGCCCACCGTCGACACCTCGAACCCGTTCATCGCCCGCTGGATTCCGACGGCCGACGAATCGATGGTGGTGATCCGCTTCAAGGACCCGAAGGGCATCGACTTCTCGTACCTGCGCTCGATGCTGGAGGGCAGCTTCATGAGCCGGGCGAACTCGATCGTCATCCCGGGCGGGAAGCTCGACCTGGCGATGCAGCTCATCCTCACGCCGATCATCATGCAACTCGTCGAGCGCAAGCGGCGACTCGCCTGAACGAACGGATCGTCGCAGACGGAAGTCCGGCTGGTCAGGCCGGCCTTCCCGACCCATCATCAGCCTGCGCGAGGGGTCACGTCCCCGTCGCGATTCGGAACCCGTGCCATGCCGAAGGCCATCATCGCCCCCTCGATCCTGTCGGCCGACTTCGCGCGGCTGGCCGAGGAGACCCGTGCCGTGGACGCGGCAGGCGGCGACTGGATCCACCTCGACGTGATGGACGGGCACTTCGTGCCCAACATCACCTTCGGGCCGCCGGTGGTGAAGGCGCTGCGCCCGCACTCCAAGAAGTTCTTCGACGTCCACCTGATGATCGCGCCGGCCGACCCCTATCTCGCGGCCTTCGCCGACGCCGGCGCCGACGGCATCACCGTGCATGTCGAGGCCGGGCCGCACAGCCACCGCTCGCTCCAGACCATCCGGGGCTTGGGCAAGCGCGCCGGCATCGCGCTGAACCCCGGCACGCCCGCCGCGATGGTCGAGCCGCTCCTCGACCTCGTCGACATGGTGCTGGTGATGACGGTGAACCCGGGCTTCGGCGGCCAGAGCTTCATCGGCAGCGCGCTCGAGACGGTGGCGCGCGTGAAGGCGATGTGTGCTGGCCGCGCCATCGACATCCAGGTCGACGGCGGGGTGGACGCCGACACGGTCGGCCGCGCGGCGGCGGCCGGCGCCAACGTGTTCGTGGCCGGCAACGCGGTGTTCAAGGACGGTCCGGACCGCTACGCCGACCGCATCGCCGCGATCCGGGCCGGCGCCGAGGCCGCGGGCGGCGGATCGATCGCATGCTGATGCCGTCGTCATGCTGAAGGCGCTGATCTTCGACGTCGACGGAACGTTGGCCGAGACCGAGGACCTGCATCGCCAGGCCTTCAACCACGCCTTTTCCGAACTCGGCCTGTCCTGGCATTGGGACCCCGCCTGCTACGCCGACCTGCTGACCGTGATGGGCGGAAAGGAACGGCTCGCCCACTACGTCGCGACCCGGCACGGGGACGCCGCGGACCTCCGCGCCCGCATGCCGGAGATCCACACCCGCAAGACCGCGATCTACGGCGGCCTCGTCTCGGAGGGCGCGCTGGCGCTGCGCCCCGGCGTGGCCAGGCTCATCGCCGAGGCGCGGGCGGGCGACGTCCGCCTCGCGATCGCCACCACGACGACCCGCGCCAACGTCGACACGCTGCTCGCGGTCAACTTCCCCGCCGGCGACCGGCCCTTCGACGTGATCGCCTCCGGCGACGAGGCGGCCCGCAAGAAGCCGGCCTCCGACATCTTCGACCTCGCGGTCCATCGCCTCGGCATCGCGCCGTCGGAGGCGATCGCGTTCGAGGATTCCGCCGCCGGCATCCGCTCGGCGCTCGACGCCGGCCTGCCGGTGCTGGCGACGCGTAGCCGCTACACCGAGAGCCACCGCCTCGACGGCGCCTTCTCGGCGGTGTCCGACCTCGGCGAGCCGGGGCATCCGCACCGGCACGTGTTCGGGGTCGCCTGGGCCGACGGGGTGGTGACGCTCGCGGGCCTGCGGGCCTGGCACGCGAGCGCCTGAGCCGTCAGTCGCGACGCGTGGGCCGGGAGCGCGGGGCGCCTCGACCTTTCGCTTCCGTGGCGAACAGCGTCGCGCCGGCCACCAGCCCGAGAACCGCGGCCAAGCCGAGCTTCGGCCACCGGCGGCTCTCAGTACGCCGGAGATCGCGCGTGCCGTCGCCGCGGCGATCCTCGCGTTTCGCCCAGGCGTCGGCCATTTTGGCGCGGTGCCTTCGTTCGGTGGTCGGGTGGGTCGTCACGTCCGTGTCGTTCCTTCGCCATGGCCGTCGCGATGCACGGCGATCGTGGGGGGCCAACGTGCGAGGCGATGGTTCTTTCCGGATCGTCCAGCCCACCTGCGGCCCGCGTTGCCTCGTCGCGTTCCGCCCGCGTATAAACCGCAGCATCCCCACGACACCCAAGAAACGCGCGACGCCATGGCCGGCCATTCCCAGTTCAAGAACATCATGCACCGCAAGGGCCGGGTGGACGCCGTCCGCTCGAAGCTCTTCGGCAAGCTCGCCCGCGAGATCACCGTGGCGGCCAAGCTCGGCCTGCCCGATCCGGCGATGAACGCACGCCTGCGCGCGGCGATCATCGCGGCGCGCGCCGAAAACGTGCCCAAGGACAACATCGAGCGCGCGATCAAGAAGGCGTCCGGCGCCGACGGCGAGACCTACGAGGAGATCCGCTACGAGGGCTACGGCCCGGGCGGCGCCGCGCTGATCGTCGAGGCGCAGACCGACAACCGCAACCGCACGGCTTCCGACGTGCGCTCGGCCTTCACCAAATCGGGCGGGAGCCTCGCCGAGACCGGCGCCGTCGCCTTCATGTTCGACCGCGTCGGCGTCATCGCGTTCCCGGCCTCGGTGGCCGACGCCGACACGATGATCGAGGCCGCGATCGAGGCCGGCGCCGACGACGTGCGCTCGGACGAGGCCGGCCACGAGATCACCTGCGCGCAGGACTCCTTCGGCGAGGTCTCGAAGGCGCTCGAAGCCCGCTTCGGCGAGCCGACCCGCACGGGCCTCGTCTGGAAGGCCCAGAACACGATCGACGTCGACGACGAGACCGGCGAGAAGCTGATCCGCCTCGTCGAGGTGATCGAGGACCAGGACGACGTGCAGAACGTCTACGTCAACTTCGCCCTGTCCGACGCGCTGGTGGCCAAGCTCGAGGCGTAAGGCTCAGGCCTCAGCGGAGCGAGACCGTCCCGCTGCGGTCGCAGCGATAGGGCGCGACGCCCACCGCCGGGTCCTGCAGCACGCGTCCGCCGGAGGCCTCGCAGCGGGTCTGGAACGAGTCGTGCGGCCCCTAGAAGCTCCAGATCGTGAACATCGGCAGCACCATCATCAGGCAGACGCTGCCGATGACCATGCCCGCCGCCCAGGCGCTGCCGCGCAAGGGCTTGGGCGGCTCCGGCCGCATCGGCGCCATCGGGGCGAGGAAGGCCAGGGTCGGCACCAGCCAGTCGAAGGTGTTCATCCGCCTGCCCCCTCGATCGCTCCGGTGCGGTTCCGGTCACGCGCCACGGGACGGACGGTAGTTCGGCCGCGCCGAATGCGAAAGGTGCCGGCCCGCGACCGTTTGGCGAAACCGATCGTTCACGCTATGTGCTCACAAAGGGCAGGCGTGGCGGTCCGGCCCCGCGCCCGAGGTCTCGCCCATGACGCCCATCCGCATCCTCGGCATCGACCCGGGCCTGCGCCGCACCGGCTGGGGCATGGTGACGTTGACCGGCGCCAAGCTCGCCTACGTCGATTGCGGCGTCGTCACCTCGGACGGCGACCTGCCGCTGGCGCTGCGCCTGCGCGAGCTGCACGAGGGCATCACCCGGATCGTACGGGATTTTTTGCCCGACGAGGTCTCGGTGGAGGAGACCTTCGTCAACAAGGACGCGCAGGCGACGCTGAAGCTCGGCCACGCCCGCGCCATCGCCCTGCTGGTTCCGGCGCTCGCCGGCGTGCCGGTGTTCGAATACGCGGCGAACCTGATCAAGAAGTCGGTCTGCGGGTCGGGGCACGCCGAGAAGGTGCAGATCCAGGCGATGGTGCGGTTCCTGCTGCCGAAGGCCGAGTTCAAGGTCGCGGATGCGGCCGACGCGCTGGCCATCGCCATCACCCACGTCAACCATCGCGGCGCGCATGCGCTGAAGCGCGCCAACCCGCCCCCCGGCGCGGCGGGCCCCCGGGGCCGCCCGGCGCCGGGCCGCGCCGCGCCGGGGCCCCCCCATCGCCGGCTGGTGACCTTTTCCATGACGCATC
>NZ_VRUX01000203.1:0-6937 GCF_008039885.1 Methylobacterium sp. WL103 | reverse complement strand
CCGTCTCGTACTCGACGTGCGCCGTCGAGATCGTGATCCCGCGCGCCTTCTCCTCGGGTGCCTTGTCGATCTGGTCGTAGGCCGTGAACGTCGCCCCGCCGGACTCCGCCAGGACCTTCGTGATCGCTGCCGTCAGCGACGTCTTGCCGTGGTCGACGTGACCGATCGTGCCGATGTTGCAGTGCGGCTTCGTGCGGGCAAACTTCTCTTTGGCCATGGTAGCCTCCGGTTCGGTGAGTGGTGCGCGCCGGGCCTGCGGTCAGGCCGGCGACGCGGATGGGATGTCGAGGATCGGCTTACGCGTACTGGAGCTAGGCGTACTTGGCGATGACCTTGTCGGCTTCGCCGCGCGGCACTTCCTCGTAGTGGTCGAACTGCATCGTGAAGTTGGCGCGGCCCTGCGAGAAGGAGCGCAGCTGGTTCACGTAGCCGAACATGTTGGCGAGCGGCACCATCGCGTTGATGACGTTCGCGTTGCCGCGCATGTCCTGGCCCTGGATCTGGCCGCGGCGGGAGTTGAGGTCGCCGATCACCGAGCCGGTATACTCTTCCGGCGAGACGACCTCGACCTTCATCACCGGCTCGAGCAGCACGGAGCCGCCCTTCTGCAGCGCCTCGCGGAGAGCCGCGCGGGACGCGATCTCGAAGGCCAGCGCCGAGGAGTCGACGTCGTGGTAGGCGCCGTCGATCAGCTCCACCTTGATGTCGACCACCGGGAAGCCGGCGAGGATGCCGGCGCCGAGGACCGAGTTGAGGCCCTTCTCGACGCCCGGGATGTACTCCTTCGGCACCGCGCCGCCGATCACCTTCGAGGCGAACTCGAAGCCCTTGCCGGGCTCGTTCGGCTCGACCACGAACTTCACCCGCGCAAACTGGCCGGTACCACCGGTCTGCTTCTTGTGGGTGTAGTCGATCTCGGTCCGGCGGGTCAGCTTCTCGCGGTACGCCACCTGCGGCTGACCGATGTTCGCGTCGACCTTGTAGGTGCGGCGCAGGATGTCGACCTTGATGTCGAGGTGGAGTTCGCCCATCCCGCGAAGGATGGTCTGGCCCGACTCCTGGTCGGTGGAGACGCGGAAGGAAGGGTCCTCGGCCGCGAGCTTGGCGAGCGCGATGCCGAGCTTCTCCTGGTCCGCCTTCGACTTCGGCTCGACCGCGATCTCGATGACGGGTTCGGGGAACTCCATCTTCTCGAGGATCACGACCTTGACCGGGTCCGACAGCGTGTCGCCGGTGCGGGTGTCCTTGAGGCCGGCCAGGGCGACGATGTCGCCGGCGAAGGCCTCCTTGACGTCCTCACGGTTGTTGGCGTGCATCAGGAGCATGCGGCCGACGCGCTCCTTCTTGTCGCGCGAGGAGTTGAGCACGTTGGCGCCCGACTCGATCTTGCCCGAGTACACGCGGCAGAACGTGATCGTCCCGACATGCGGGTCGTCCATGATCTTGAAGGCGAGCATCGAGAAGGGATCGCTGTCGGTCGGATGACGGACGATCTCTTCCTCGGTCTTGAAGTCGAGGCCCTTGATCTCGCCGCGGTCGGCGGGAGACGGCAGGTAGTCGACGACCGCGTCGAGCAGGGGCTGCACGCCCTTGTTCTTGAACGCCGAGCCGCAGAGCACCGGGTGGAAGGCGCGCAGCTGCACGGCGCGGCGGACGAGCATGCGAAGGGTCTCTTCGCTCGGCTCGACGCCGTCGAGGTAGGCGGTCATCGCCTCGTCGTCGAGTTCGACGCAGGCCTCGATCATCTTGGTGCGATACTCGACCGCCTGATCCTTGAGGTCGGCCGGGATCTCTTCCTCGTCGTAGTTGGCGCCGAGCGCCTCGCCCGACCAGACGATCGCCTTCATCTTGATCAGGTCGATCACACCGCGGAAGGTGCTCTCGGCGCCGATCGGCAGCTGCAGGCAGACCGGCTTGCCCGCGACGCGCGTGATGATGTCGGCGACGCACTTGAAGAAGTCGGCGCCGATCTTGTCCATCTTGTTGACGAACACGACGCGCGGCACGTCGTACTTGTCGGCCTGGCGCCAGACGGTCTCGGTCTGGGGCTCGACGCCCTGGTTGCCGTCGAGCACGCACACCGCGCCGTCGAGCACGCGAAGCGAGCGCTCCACCTCGATGGTGAAGTCGACGTGGCCGGGCGTGTCGATGATGTTCAGGCGCTTCTCGCGCCAGAAGCACGTCGTCGCGGCGGACGTGATCGTGATGCCGCGCTCCTGCTCCTGCTCCATCCAGTCCATGGTGGCGGCGCCCTCATGGACCTCGCCGATCTTATGGGACTTGCCGGTGTAGTAGAGGATCCGCTCGGTGGTCGTGGTCTTGCCGGCATCAATGTGGGCCATGATGCCGAAGTTGCGGTAGTCCTCGATCGCGTGGGTGCGGGGCATCGGGATCTCTCCGAAAGGGGCGTCGGGCCGCTTACCAGCGGTAGTGCGAGAAGGCGCGGTTGGCTTCAGCCATCCGGTGCGTGTCTTCCCGCTTCTTGACGGCGTTGCCGCGATTGTTCGCGGCATCGAGGAATTCGGCCGACAGGCGCTCGACCATGGTGCGGTCGTTGCGGCCGCGGGCGGCCTGGATCAGCCAGCGGATCGCCAGCGCCTGGCGGCGCTCGGTACGGACCTCGACGGGAACCTGGTAGGTCGCGCCGCCGACGCGGCGGGAGCGCACCTCGATCATCGGTGCGACGTTCTCGAGGGCCGCGCGGAACACCTCGATCGGGTTGGCGCGGGCGCGGTTCTCGACGATCTCGAAGGCGCCGTAGACGATCCGCTCGGCGACCGACTTCTTGCCCTCGTACATGATCGAATTCATGAACTTGGTGAGAACGATGTCCCCGTACTTCGGGTCGGGGATGATCTCACGCTTCTCGGCGGAATGGCGACGGGACATGGCGGGTTCTTTCGAACGATAAAGAGTCTAAGCACCCCGCGCAGGCCGCCTTGAGCAACTCCCTTCGGAGCGCCGGCGACATCCTTACGAGGCAGTGGAATGCCGTGATGTCCGCCCAGACCAAACGTCTGGGCGAGTCGTGCTTACTTCGGACGCTTGGCGCCGTACTTGGAGCGGCGCTGCTTGCGGTTCTTGACGCCCTGCGTGTCGAGCACGCCGCGCAGGATGTGGTAGCGCACGCCCGGAAGGTCCTTCACGCGGCCGCCACGGATCATGACGACCGAGTGCTCCTGAAGGTTGTGGCCTTCACCGGGGATGTAGCCGATCACCTCGAAGCCGTTGGTGAGGCGGACCTTGGCGACCTTGCGGAGCGCCGAGTTCGGCTTCTTCGGGGTCGTCGTGTAGACGCGGGTGCAGACGCCGCGCTTCTGCGGGCAGGCGTTGAGCGCCGGCACCTTGTTGCGGCTCCGCTGGATCTTCCGCGGCTGCGCGATCAGCTGGTTGATCGTCGGCATCTGGTGCCCTCTTCCTCCGGATCGCGGCGCTGCGCGATCCCGTGCGACGTAACGTGGCTCCCTGCGGAGCCGCCCACGAATGCCCCCGAAGGGAGATCCGCAAAACGAATATGCGCCAGGGGTCGGTGAGGACCCTTGGCGCGCTGTCGGCAGAGGAGCACCCCTGTTGAGGCAGGCGCGCTCGTACCTACTGATCTGACGAGGACGTCAGGCGATGTGAGCCTTCGACGGTGGTTCGGCGCGTCGTCGACGGTCGGTCGGGCTTGTCGCCCAGCCTCGTCAGCAGCCCCCGGGCCGTTCGAAGTGGCGCGCTTCTAGCCTCCATCGCCGGGTGGGTCAATGGTTTCCGGCCGATAATCTCGCCTCCGACGAGAGGTTAAGGTTTTATGCGGGGCGGCGGCGGGCCGAAGCGATTGTCGCCCGGGTCGCCCTGGCGGATCAGGACGGCGAAGAACAGCCATGCGCCGGCGATCAGGGCGAGGAGGCTGCTGACCACGACGACCGCGACGGCGGCGTCTCCGGCGTTCGACAGTGCCAGGGGAACCGCTGCCAACCCCGCTACGAGCGGAACGATCGGCAGCCAGCTCCACCAGCCGCTGCGGTTCACGTCGTGGCACCTCTTGGTCGCGAGCGCGATGCCGGCCCAGGCTGCGACGAGCGAAGCGATCTGGCCGAAGACCGGGATCCAGCCCAGCAGCAGGTTGACGGCGAACAGGACGAGGAAGCCGTAGAGCCAGTAGTCGCCGAGGGTGACGCGTCCGTTCGGGCTGAGATAGAAGCGCGTCCAGTCCGGCTTGGGTGCGCCGTGGAGCGCCACCGGGTGCGTCGGAGCCTCCGCGAAGGCCGGCACGACGCCGGGAATCAGGTACAGGTCGCGCGCCGTTCCGATCGGCCGGGCCGAATCGCCCGATCCGGGCTCGACCTGGAAGTCGACCGCCTCGCCGGCGCGCGGGGCGGCGCTGCGCAGGTCGGTCAGGCCGTAGGCGTAGCGGCGTCCGTCGTCGCCCGCGACGAGGCCCGGGGCCGAGGCTTCCGCAACCGCCAGAACGCGTCCCCGCATCGCCCCGAAATCCTCGTCTCCGCCCGATGCGGTGCTGTGTTCCCCGTGCGGGGCGGCCCGTCAATCCGGGCGTGGCGTGCCGGATCGGGGCAGGTCGTGCCGGATGCGGGCCGACATCGCTCACGGAAGATTAAAGCGATTGGTCGAATTCTCCGCTTCGTCGGGGCGGCGCGCTGCGCCCCCGGCGGTTCGCGATGTCGACGGTCAGGGTGATGCGTATGGGTAGCGTTTCGAGTGCGGCCGAGAACGTCGTCCCCTTCCGGCGGATCGCCGCCGCGGGCCGGCCTCTGCCGTACGAGGGCGGGGTGCGCGAGGGGCAGGCCCGGCGCCGGTCCGAGCAGCGCGCGCTGATGGATGCGGTCTACGCCACGGGGACGCTCACGGTGGCCGCGGGCGACCGCGAGACCAAGCTCATCGCGTCCCGCCTGCAGGTCTACGGGTTCCTCACCGTGGAGGAGGTCGAGCCGGAGGGCTCGCTGCGCCGCCTGCGTCCCTCCGAGGCGATCCGCGCCCGCGCCGAGCGCCCGTGGCGCCTGTCGAAGCCGGCCTATGCCGGGCTTTCGGTCAGCATCCCGACGGTGGACGATTTTCTGTTCGAGCCGACGGGCTTTTCGGCCTGAGATTTACTCGCCCGGCGCTTTTCGATTCGTTGGCCCTGACACGAAAAAGCGCGCCGCCCTCTCGGGCCGGCGCGCTTCTTCGTTCTGGATGGCTGATTCGAGGCGGTGCGGGACTTAAGCCTCGCCCTCGTCGAGCTCGTCCTCGGTCGGCTTGGCGTTCTCGAGGATCTTCTCGGCGACGAGCCCGGAATTCTGCCGGATCGACGCCTCGATCTTGCCGGCGATCTCGGGGTTGTCGCGCAGGAACCCCTTCGAGTTCTCGCGGCCCTGGCCGAGGCGCTGGCTGTTGTAGGAGAACCAGGCGCCGGACTTCTCGACGATGCCGGCCTTGACGCCGAGGTCGATCAGCTCGCCAACCTTCGACACGCCCTCGCCGAACATGATGTCGAACTCGACCTGCTTGAACGGCGGCGCGACCTTGTTCTTGACGACCTTGACGCGGACCTGGTTGCCGATCGCCTCGTCGCGATCCTTCAGGGTCGAGATGCGGCGGATGTCGAGGCGGACCGAGGCGTAGAACTTCAGCGCGTTGCCGCCGGTGGTCGTCTCCGGGCTGCCGTACATCACGCCGATCTTCATCCGGATCTGGTTGATGAAGATCACCATGCACTTCGAGCGCGAGATCGAGCCGGTGAGCTTGCGCAGGGCCTGGCTCATCAGGCGCGCCTGGAGGCCGGGCTGGCTGTCGCCCATCTCGCCCTCGATCTCGGCGCGGGGCGTCAGCGCCGCCACCGAGTCGACCACGAGCACGTCGATGGCGCCGGAGCGCACCAGCGTGTCGGTGATTTCGAGCGCCTGCTCGCCGGTATCGGGCTGCGAGATCAGCAGGTCGTCGAGCTGGACGCCGAGCTTGCGCGCATAGATCGGATCGAGGGCGTGCTCGGCATCGACGAAGGCGCAGACGCCGCCCGTCTTCTGGGCCTCGGCGATGGTGTGGAGCGCGAGCGTGGTCTTGCCCGAGGATTCCGGCCCGTAGATCTCGATGACGCGGCCCCGCGGCAGGCCGCCGACGCCGAGCGCGATGTCGAGGCCGAGCGAGCCGGTCGAGACGGTCTCGACCTCCGCGATCTTGTCGTTCTTGCCGAGCCGCATGATCGAGCCCTTGCCGAAGGCCCGCTCGATCTGGGACAGCGCGGCGTCGATCGCCTTCGCCTTGTCCTTGTCCACCATGCCGGGGGTTTCCACCACTTTCAGTGCGGCCTGAGCCATCGTTCGGCATCCTTATGCAGGGGTTGGGCGCGCATCTCAATGCGCCGGAACCTGCATTTGATGTACCTGTTTTGTTCTTGTCCAGCAAGGACGAAATCGGCCCACGGGGGAGCCTTTTCCGCGCCTGCCCGCCGCCTTACGGCTCGGCCATCGTCGCCTTCACCGTCTCGACGAGCTGCTTGAGGCTGAAGGGCTTGGGCAGGAAGTTGAAGGTCTCGCCCTCGGGCAGGTTCTTGCGGAACGCGTCCTCGGCGTAGCCCGAGACGAAGATCACCTTGAGGTCCGGCAGGTGCTTGCGAATCTCGCGCAGCAGGGTCGGGCCGTCCATCTCCGGCATCACCACGTCGGAGACGACGAGGTCGATCTGATGGCCGCCCTCGCGCACGATGTGGAGCGCGTCGATGCCGGAGGCGGCCTCGAGCACGGTGTAGCCGCGGGCCGAGAGCGCGCGGCTGTTGACGGCGCGGACCGGATCCTCGTCCTCGACGAGGAGAATCACCCCCTGCCCGGTATGGTCGGCCGAGGGCTTTCGCGGAGGCGTCTTCGGAGCGGGTGCCGCCGGCGGATTGCCGACGAGGACGAAGTTCTCGCCCCCCGGCTGCGCGCCGGCCGCAGAAACGGACGCGTCGGCCGCGGCCGGCGGC
>NZ_VRUX01000202.1:0-6968 GCF_008039885.1 Methylobacterium sp. WL103 | reverse complement strand
CCCGGGTGCTGGACACCGACGAGGGCGCCCGCCGCCTCGGCGAGGTCGCGCTGGTGCCGGCCTCCTCGGCGATCTCGGCCTCCGGGCTCCTGTTCTACAACACGCTCTACGACGAGAACGCCGCGAGCCACATCGCGCTCGGCCAGGCCTACTCGAAGTGCTTCGTGGGCGGCGGCGCGGACTTCTCCGAGGACGACCTTGCGGCCCGCGGCGCCAACCGCAGCCTGATCCACATCGACTGGATGATCGGCTCGGGCGAGGTCGACGTGGACGGCGTCGGCGCCGACGGGCAGTCGGTGCCGGTGATGCGCCAGGGCGAGTGGGCCTGACGGCCAAGTCCGATCCGTCACGGCGCGGGATGCACGGCCGAAAAAAACCGATTAAGACGGCGCCATGGCAGCACATTCCCCGGCCGGACACCCCCATCGCGACGCAAGCGGCCGCCCGCTCGTCGCCGTCACCGGGCTCGGCATCGTATCCTCCCTCGGGCACGGCCAGGACGCGACCTGGACCGCCCTGACGCAGGGGCGATCCGGCATCCACGCGATCGCGCGCTTCCCCACCGACGGCCTGCGCACCCGCATCGCCGGCACGGTCGACTTCCTCGACACCGACCCGCTGGTCGCCCCCGCCCTGTCCGAGCGCTTCGCCCGCGTGGCGGCCGAGGAAGCGGTGGCGCAGGCTGGCCTCGGCTCGGCCGGCGACTTCCCCGGCGCGCTGTTCATCGCGGTGCCGCCGGTCGAGATGGAGTGGCCGCAGCGCAAGGCCCTGGCGGAGGCCTGCGGCGGCGAGGGGCCGGTGACCTATGCCGGCCTGCAGCAGGCGGCGGCGTCCCGCAGCTTCGACGCGTGGCACGACCTCTTCATCTTCGGCACGGTGGCCGACCGCATCGCCGAGCGCTTCGGCACCAAGGGCTCGCCGATCTCGCTCTCCACCGCCTGCTCGTCGGGCGCCACCGCGATCCAACTCGGCGTCGAGGCGATCCGCCGCGGCGAGATGCAGGCGGCGCTCTGCATCGGCACCGACGGGTCGGTGAACCCGGAATCGCTGATCCGCTTCTCGCTGCTCTCGGCGCTCTCGACCCAGAACGATCCGCCGGAGACGGCCTCGAAGCCGTTCTCGAAGAACCGCGACGGCTTCGTCATGGGCGAGGGCGCGGCGGCCCTGGTTTTGGAGGACGCGGCCTCGGCCGTGGCGCGCGGCGCGAAGATCCTCGGCTACGTCCTCGGCTGCGGCGAGAAGGGCGACGGCTTCCATCGCACCCGCTCCAGCCCCGACGGCGCGCCGATCATCGCGGCGATCCGTGCCAGCCTCGACGACGCCGGGATCGGGCCGGAGGCGATCGACACCGTCAACGCCCACGGCACCTCGACCCCCGAGAACGACCGCATGGAGGCGATGGGCCTGATGGCGGTGTTCGAGGAGGGCGCGGCGCGCATCCCCGTCACCTCGAACAAGTCGATGCTCGGCCACACCCTGACCGCCGCGGGCGCGATCGAGGCCGTGATCTCGTTGCTGACGATCCGGCACGGGCGCATCCCGCCGACGATCAACTACACCGTGCCGGACCCGGCGATCCCCCTCGACATCGTCACCGCGGCGCGCGACGTGCCGGTCTCCCGCGTGCTCTCGAACTCGTTCGGCTTCGGCGGGCAGAACACCTGCCTCGTGCTCGGCTCCGAGCCCGCATGACCGCGGACGCCAACGCGGAACGCCGCGTCCTCGTCACCGGCGGCGCCTCGGGGCTCGGCGCGGCGATCGTGCGGGCGGTCGCCGCCGCCGGCCACGGGGTCGACTTCACCTACCGCGCCTCCCAGGTACCGGCCGAGGCGCTGCTCGCCGAGTTGCGCGAGCGCCATCCGGACGCGCGCTTCGAGGCGGTTTCGCTCGATCTCGCCGACCGCGGCGCCCTCGACGCCTTCTGCGAGGCGGCCGAGGCGGAGAGCTATTACGGCTTCGTGCACAATGCCGGCCAATCCTACGACGCGCTCGCCGCGATGCTCGACCAGGACCGGGCCGAGGCGCTGATGCAGGTCAACTTCTTCTCGTTGACGCGGATCGCCAAGAGCCTCGTGCGCGGCATGACCCGCACGCGCGCCGGGCGCATCGTGGCGATCGGCTCGGTGGCGGCACTCCGCGCCAACACCGGCAACGCGGCCTACGCCGCGACCAAGGGCGCGCTGATCGCCTATTGCCGGACGCTCGCGATCGAGTCGGCCAAGCGCGGCGTCACCGTCAACGTCATCGCGCCGGGCTTCATCGACACGCCGATGATGGCCGGCTACGCCGCCCACCGCGCCGGCATGGAGCGCCAGATCCCCGCCGGCCGCTTCGCCGACCCGGCCGAGGTGGCGGCGCTCGCGGCGTTCCTCTTGGCCGAGCCCGCCGCCTACGTCACCGGCGCGGTCCTGCCGGTCGACGGCGGCCTGACGGCGATGATGGGCGTCCACCGCTGACCATGCGCGCGTCCCGCCTCGTCCCGGCCGCCCTCGCCGGCCTGCTGCTCAGCTTCAGCACGGGTGCCGTGCGGGCCGATCCGGTCCCCTACCGCGTCGACGGCCTGCCGCGGGGCGAGACTCTGAGCATCCGCGCCGAGCCCGATCCCTCCGCCGAGGTGGTCGGCGAGATCCGCGCCCGCGCGCTGGTCGCCGGCTGCACCAACG
Organism: Methylobacterium sp. WL103; assembly: GCF_008039885.1. Taxonomy (NCBI): domain Bacteria; kingdom Pseudomonadati; phylum Pseudomonadota; class Alphaproteobacteria; order Hyphomicrobiales; family Methylobacteriaceae; genus Methylobacterium; species Methylobacterium sp. WL103. The sequence goes on along the minus strand of NZ_VRUX01000202.1, from coordinate 4,305 downwards.
ACACGCCGAGCCGCACCACGTGGTGCCGCGTCAAGGTCGGCCGGACCGTGGGCTGGGCGCGGCGACGCTATCTCGCGCCGGAATAAACCCGGCTTGATTCTCCGGCGCGAAACGCCGTGCTAAACCCCACCCCGCGCCCTCATCCTGAGGTGCCGGAGCGAAGCGGAGGCCTCGAGGAGGCAACCGGGGATCGCTTCGCTCTCCCCGGAGGGCTCCTTCGAGGCCCGCCGACGCGGGCGCCTCAGGATGAGGGCGTGAATGGGATCGGCCGAGATCCGGATGGGGTCGGCCCAGCGTTTGAAAGTCATCCGATGCAAGCCCTGCAACTCTTCGGCGACCGCGACTTGCGTCTGACCGAGGTCGAGGCGCCCCCTCCCCCCGGCCCCGGCGAGGTCCGGGTCCGCGTCCGCGCGGTCGGCCTGAACTTCATCGACGTCTGGGGCTTTCGCGGCATGGCCTTCGCCAAGCGGCGCCTGCCGCTGACCGTCGGCGCGGAGGCCGCGGGCGAGATCGCCGAGATCGGCGAGGGCGTCGAGGGGCTCGAGGCCGGCGACAAGGTCGCGCTCTACGGCGCCATGACCTGCGGCCGATGCCGCGCCTGCCGCGAGGGTCGCGACAACCTCTGCGAGGATGTCGGCGGGGTGATGGGCTTCCACATCGACGGCTTCGCCCGCGAGTTCGTCACCATGCCGGCCCGGCTCGTGGTGAAGGTGCCCGACGCCGTCAGCCTCACCGACGCGGCCTGCGCCGGCATCGCCTTCGGCACGGTTCAGCACATGCTGTTCGACAACGCCAAGCTGGAGCCGGGCGAGAGCATCCTGGTCCATGCCGGCGGCTCGGGGATCGGCACCGCGGCGATCCGCATGGCCAAGGCGATCGGCTGCACCGTCTACACGACTGTGGGCGACGACGAGAAGGGCGCCAAGGCCGCCGAGCTCGGCGCCGACCACGTCGTCAACTACCGCACCGAACGCTTCGAGGGCGAGGTCCGCCGCCTGACCAAGCGCAAGGGCGTGGACGTGGTGTTCGAGCATGTCGGGCCCGACACCTGGAACGGCTCGCTGCTCTGCCTCAAGCGCGGCGGCCGGCTCGTCACCTGCGGCTCGACCTCCGGCGTCTCGACCACCATGAATTTGATGCAGCTGTTCCAGCAGCAGTACCGCATCACCGGCTCGTTCGGCTGCCGGCTCGCCAACATCGCGCAATCGCTGGACAAGATGGCGGCCGGCATCCGGCCCGTCGTCGACACGGTCTATCCTCTGGCGGACTTCGCGCAGGGGCTCGAACGGCTGGAATCGCGCAAGGTCTTCGGCAAGATCCTGGTGAGCTTCTGACGCCCTCCCCTCTCGCGACGAAATGATCTAAGCCCGCGGAATCTCCCGTGGGCGTTTCGTTCCGCGGCGCCTCCCGCCCTCCCCGCCTCGACGGGACGGCCCGCACCCGAGAGTGACCCGTTGCTGCGCCTCGCCCTGACCCTGAAGCGCAACCTGCCGCGGCTCGCGGGCTTCGCGATGCTGCCGTTGATCCGCACGGTTTTCTGGCTGTCGCGCATCCTCGGTCCCGAGCGGGCGGGCGACGCCGGCGGCGCGCTTCTGCGCGCGATCGGGCCGTGGCTGCCCTCGCACCGGACCGCGCTCGCGAACCTGCGCGCCGCCTTCCCCGACGCGTCCGAGGCCGAGATCCGAGGCATCGCGCGCTCCGCCTGGGACAACCTCGGCCGCACCGGCGCCGAATACGCCCACCTCGACACGCTGTTCGACTTCGACCCCGCCGACCCGGCGACCCAGCGCATGCAGGTCGAGGGCCTGGAGCACTTCCTGGCGTTGCGCGACGACGGCCAGCCGGGCCTGGTGTTCTCGGCGCATCTGGCGAACTGGGAGCTGCCGGCGATCTGCGCGGCGAAGTTCGATCTCGAGACCACGGCGGTGTTCCGCGCGCCGAACAATCCGGCCGCCGCCCGGCTGGTGCAGGAGGTGCGGCGCAAGACCATGGGGGGCTTGGCCGCCTCCGGCCCCGGCGGCGCCTTCGCGATGCAGGGCGTGGTCGAGCGCGGCGGCCATCTCGGTCAGCTGATCGACCAGCACTTCACCCGCGGCGTCGTGGTGTCGTTCTTCGGGCGCCCCTGCCTTGCGAACCCGCTGCTCGCCAAGCTCGCTCGCCATTACGATTGCCCGGTCCACGGCTCGCGGGTGGTGCGGCTCCCGAACGGCCTCTTCCGGCTCGAGCTGACCCCGCCCCTCGACCTGCCCCGCGACGCGGACGGGGCCATCGAGATCGCCGGCGCGATGCAGGCGATGACCACAATCGTCGAGGGCTGGGTGCGCGAAAATCCCGGCCAGTGGCTGTGGATGCATCGGCGCTGGCGCCCGAACATGCTGCCGAAGCCGCGCGTTCGGTCGGGCGGCGGGACTCAAGCCAACGTGATTTCCCAGCCGGCGTCCGGTGCGCTCTCCTGAGGCGATGACGGAGACCCACGTCCGTTCCCATGCACCCGCCCGGCTCCGCGCCCTCCTCGCGGCGCTGACACTCGGCATGTCGTGCGGTCCGGCGGCGGCCGAGCCCTTGCGGGCGGTCGTCGAGCTGTTCACCAGCCAGGGATGCGCCGCCTGCCGCTCGGCGGACCCGGTGATCGGCGACCTCGCGCGCCAGCCCGGCATCCTCGCGCTCACCCTGCCGGTGACCTACTGGGACTACCTCGGCTGGAAGGACACCCTGGCCCAGCGCCCGTTCGGCGAGCGCCAGCACGGCTATTCCGGGGTCCACGGGGCGCGACAGATGTTCACGCCGCAGGCCGTCATCAACGGCTCGGCCTCGACCGTCGGCTCCGATCGGCCGGCGCTGGAAAAGCTGCTGCGCGAGTCGAGCGCCCGCGGCGGCCTCTCCGTCCCGGTCCGCGGCGAGGAGCGGGACGAGCGCATCGTGATCGAGATCGGGGCCGAGCCGGCGCCGAAGGCCGAGCTCAAGGGCGACGTCTGGCTGGTGCCGGTCCTGCGCAGCCGCCCGGTCGCGATCGGCGGCGGCGAGAACCCCGGCCGCACCGCGACCTACGTCAACGTCGTGCGCGGGATGCAGCGCCTCGGCCCCTGGACGGGCCAGGCGGTGCGGTTCGAGGTGCCCCGCGCAGCCGCCCGTGTCGGCGAGGCCGACGCCTGGGTCGTGGTGGTCCAGGGCTCGGCGGGCGGGCGCCCCGGCCGGATCTACGGCGCTGCCAAGGGGCCTGGCCTCTGAAGCAGGGCGATCGCAAGTGTCATCACGCCGTCATTCCGGGGCGCCGCAGGCGAGCCCGGAATCCAGAGCCGCCGACGGTGCAAAGTCCTGCGCGACCAGTGGTTCTGGATCCCGGGCTCCGCTGCGCGGCCCCGGGATGACGCGGTGCTATCAGTGAGTTTCCGAAGAGCAAATCGCCATCTGCAATCGTCCCGTTTCTACGGGTCGAGCCCTTCGGCGATGCGGCGGCGGGCGCGCAGCTTTTCCATGCGCGACACCGAGAACACCGAGGCCTCGTAGAGCAGCAGCATCGGCAGGGCGAGGGAGAGCTGCGAGATCACGTCCGGCGGCGTCAGCACGGCGGCGGCGACGAAGACCAGGACGATCGCGTAGCGCCGCTTCTCGCGCAGGAACTTGGCGTCGATGATGCCGACCTGCCCGAGCAGGGTCAGGATCACCGGCAGCTGGAAGGCGATGCCGAAGGCGAAGATCAACGTCATGATCAGCGAGAGGTACTCGTCGACCTTCGGCAGCAGCGCGATCGTCGGCTCGCCCGCGACGCCGACCTGCTGCAGCGACACCGAGAACTTGATCAGCAGCGGCATCGCCAGGAAGAACACCACCAGCGCGCCCAGGATGAAGAACACCGGCGTGGCGACGAGGTAGGGCATGAAGGCCTTGCGCTCGTTCCGGTACAGGCCCGGCGCGACGAAGGCGTAGATCTGCGTGGCGATCACCGGGAAGGCGAGGAACGCCGCGCCGAAGACGCTGAGCTTGATGTTGGTGAAGACCTGCTCGAGGAAGTGGGTCGCGATGAGCTTTGCGTTCTCGACCCCGACGATCGAGACGTAGGGGTGGACGAGGATGTTGTAGATTTCGCGCGAGAAGAAGAAGCACCCGAAGAACATCACCACGAAGGCGATCAGCGACTTGATCAGCCGCGCGCGCAATTCGATCAGGTGGTCGAGGAGCGGCGCCCGCGACGCCTCGATCTCGGCCTCGTCCGTCTGGTCGATCATCGCTTAATGGCCCGCGGCCGGTGCGGAGGGGGCCGGCCCGTGCGGCGCCGGCGCCGGATCGGGGGCCGGGCCGTAGGGG
>NZ_VRUX01000201.1:0-7002 GCF_008039885.1 Methylobacterium sp. WL103 | reverse complement strand
CCTCCTCGCGGGCGCCCGGGGGCGCATCGAGGATCGCCGCGGTCGCGGCCTCCCGCAGGCGGAAGACGGCGCGTCCCTGCGCCGAGAAGGACAGGACGGCGACGAACCAGCCGAGGCCTGCGAGCGCGATCGCGCAAGCCGAAAGGCCGAGGAAGGCGGCGCGCTCGAGGTCGAGCGGTGCCAGGCTCCACCCCGGGAACAGGACGAGGTCGTCCGCGACGCGGGGGATCGCGACGCGCAGGAACACCAAAGCCGTGGCCTCGTCGTGGCCGAGGGTGTGGACGAGGTCGCGCAGGCAGAGCAGCGCGAGGATGCAGAGCGGGCCGCCGAGGCCGAGCGCCAGCGCGACCGCGGCGACGTGGCGCCCGCGCGCCGCACGCCAGGCGAGGACGATCGGATCAGGCTCCATGGCCGCTCACGTGGTCGAAAGGGTCCGCATCGGCTGTCCCGAGCGGCCGCCTGATCGCAGGCCGCATCGGAGCGCATAGGCGCTCTTCGAGCCCGCGGAAAGCGCGCCACCGCACGCGACCCGCTCAGCCGGTGAACGCGGCCAATCGCCCCCTGTCGTTCAGCTTGGAATTCTTCCATAGAGCCGACCGTCGATCGGGCAAGAGCGAACCTGCGTCGCATTGCATCGACACCGCGGAACGGGTCATGCTTCGTCGGCGGTTCGGGGGCATCGAAACGCAGAGTTCTGACATCTTGGCGACGCGACCCACCGAAGACATCCACCGGTTCCGGTCCCAGCGGGCCGTGGGCTGATGGCGCAGCTGTTCTCACCCGGCGCCGACGCGATCTATCGGCTCGCCCTGCTCACCGGCGTCGCGTGCCTCGCCGGAATCCCGATCGTCGCCGCGGGCATCGTCCGATCGGACTACGTCACCGGCGTCGGCATCGCGCCGGCCCAGCCGGTGCCGTTCAGCCACAAGCACCATTCGGGCGAGCTCGGGGTCGACTGCCGCTACTGTCACACCACGGTGGAGACGCAGGCCACCGCCGGCATCCCGCCGACCCATACCTGCATGACCTGCCATTCGCAGATCTGGACCGGGTCGGACATGCTCAAGCCGGTGCGCGACAGCTTCGCCCGCGACGAGCCGCTGCAATGGGTGCGCCTCAACAAGCTGCCGAGCTACGTCTACTACAACCACTCCGTGCACGTGACGAAGGGGATCGGCTGCTCGACCTGCCACGGCGACGTCACCAGCATGCAGATGACCTACCGCGCCAACGCCTTCGAGATGCAGTTCTGCCTCGATTGCCACCGCGACCCGGCGAAGTACGTCCGCCCGCAGGACCAGGTCTGGAACATGACGTGGAAGCCGCCCGCGAACCAGGCGACGCTCGGGCCGGAACTCGTCGCCAAGAACCACATTCAGGGAGGTGAGCGCCTCACCGAATGCGCGATCTGTCATCGCTGATGGAGACGGACCGCACATGACCGGGCACCACGACATCGGCGCGATCCGCGCCCGCCTCGCGTCCGGCGACGGGCCTTCCTTCTGGCGCAGCCTCGACGCCGTCGCCGACACCGCCGAGTTCCGCAGCTACCTCGAAGCCGAGTTCCCGGCCGCCGCGCGGCTCGCCGCGGCGCCGGAGCGGCGCGGGTTCCTGAAGCTGATGGCGGCCTCCTTCGCGCTCGCCGGCCTGTCGGCCTGCGATTCCGGAGACGGGCGCCACAACGAGCTGCCCTACGTCAACGCGCCGGAGCGGATCGTTCCCGGCGCCCCCTTGAGCTACGCCTCGTCGGCGCTGTTCGACGGGTTCGCCAACGGCATCCTCGTCACCACCCGCAACGGCCGGCCGCTGAAGATCGAGGGCAACCCCGACCATCCCTGGAGTCGGGGCGGCACCGACATTCTGGCGCAGGCCTCGGTGCTGGGCCTCTACGACCCGTTCCGCTCGCAGGCCGTCCAGCATATCGGGCGGCCGAGTTCCTGGGCGGCGTTCCAGGGCGCGATGCTCGCGCAGATGCCGGTCTGGCAGGCCAAGGGCGGCGAAGGCCTCGCCCTCCTCACCGGTCCCGTGACCTCGCCGTCGCTCCAGGCCGAGATCGCACGGATGCGGGAGACCTATCCGGCGATGCGCTGGTACGTCAGCGCAGGCGTCGCGCGCGACAGCCTGTACGACGGGGCCAAGCGCGCCTTCGGCCGTCCGGTCGAGACGCTCCTCGACTTTACAAGCGCACGGACCATCGTCGCGCTCGACGGCGACATCCTCGATCTCGGCCCCGGCCAGGTCGGGCTGTCGCGGCGCTGGAGCGAGGCGCGCAAGGCGTCCTATGCGGCCGGCCACCTCCTCACCCTGCATGCCGCGGCGGCAACGCCGACCTTGACGAGCGCCAAGGCCGACTACGCCGTGGCGGTCCCGGGAGCCCGCATGGAAGCGCTCGCGCGGGACCTGCTGAGCCTCGCTGAGGGCGGTTCGGCGTCGTCCGCCGACGGCGCCTCCGAAGCCTGGCTGAAGCGTGCCTTCGCGGCGCTGAACGAAGCCCGCGGCGCCGGCATCGTCACAGCGGGCCTGTGCGGGTCGCCGGAGCTGCACGCGCTCGTCCACCGGCTGAACGGCGCGCTGGGGAATGCCGGCACGACGGTCCGCCACACCGCGCCGGCCCAGGCGATCGGCGCCGGAGCGCTCCGCGACCTCAGCACGGCCATGGCGGAGGGTTCGGTCGAGACCCTGATCGTGCTCGGCGTGAACCCGGTCTACGAGGCGCCGGGCGCCCTGGGGTTCGCGCAGGCGATGGAGCGCGTGCCGCTCAAGATCCACACCGGGCTCTACTACGACGAGACCGCGGCCCATTCGGACTGGCACCTGCCGCTGGCGCATCCGCTCGAATCCTGGGGCGACGCCCGCTCGCTCGACGGCACCGTCAGCCTGGTCCAGCCGACGGTCGCGCCGCTCTACAACGGTCGCTCCGCGAACGAGATGCTGGCCTTCCTCGATCGTGGAACGATCGCGAACGGCCTCGACCTGCTGAAGCGGCAGATGCGCGGTGGATCGGAGGACGACACCGCGTTCCAGGCACGCTTCGAGGACGCCCTGCGCAGCGGCTTCCTGCCCGACAGCGCCGCGAAGCCGGAAACGATGGCGTTGACCGCCTCGGGGCCGGCGCCAACCGTGGCGCCGTCAAGCGACGATGCCATCGAGGTGGTGTTCCGCCCGGACCCGACGGTCTGGGACGGGACGCTGGCCGACCTCGGCTGGCTGCAGGAACTGCCGAAGCCGCTTACCAAGATCGTGTGGGAGAACGTCGTCGGCATCAGCCCGAAGCTCGCCGAGCGGCGCAGCCTCGCCAACGGCGACATCGTGCGGATCGCGGCGGACGGACACGCGATCGAGGGGCCGGCCTGGATCACACCGGGCCAAGCCGAGAACACGGTCAGCCTCTCGCTCGGCTACGGCCGCGACGTGCCCGACCACCTCTCGCGGGGCCTCGGCTACGACGCCAACGCGCTGCGACCGGCGATGGACCCGTGGCTGCTGGCGGGCGCGACGCTGGAGAAGACCGGCCGCCGCCGGCTGCCCGCGACGACGCAGGATCTCGGCACGATGGAGGGCATGGACCTCGTCCGCGTCCAGCGTCAGGGCGCGGAGCCGGTCGGCGACACCAAAGCCTACGAACTGGCCTCGTTCTATCCCAAGCCCGCCGCTGCGGGGCGCGGCGCGACCGCAGCCTGGGCGATGGTGATCGACCTCGACGCCTGCATCGGCTGCAACGCCTGCATCACAGCCTGCCAATCCGAGAACAACATCCCGGTTGTCGGGCGCGAGGAGGTCGAGCGCGGCCGCTGGATGGGCTGGCTGCGGGTCGACCGCTACTACGCGGGCGATCTCGATGCGCCGGACACGCATTTCCAGCCGGTGCCCTGCATGCATTGCGAGAACGCGCCGTGCGAGGTCGGCTGCCCGGTCGAGGCGACGCTGCACGACAGCGAGGGCCTCAACCTGCAGGTCTACAACCGCTGCGTCGGCACCCGGACGTGCCAGAGCTACTGCCCGTACAAGGTCCGCCGCTTCAACTACCTCGACTACACCGGCGACATGCCCGCGGTGGCCCAGCAGCAGCGCAACCCGGACGTGACGGTTCGCGCCCGCGGCGTGATGGAGAAGTGCACCTACTGCGTCCAGCGCATCGCCGCCGCCCGCATCGACTCGGCCAAGGACGCGCACGCGCCGATCCCCGACGGAACCGTCGAGACCGCCTGCCAGGGCGCCTGTCCGACCCGCGCCATCACCTTCGGGAACCTGTCCGATCCGGAAAGCCAAGTTAACAAGGCGCGGGGCGACGGACGCAATTACGCCCTGCTCGGCGACCTGAACACGCGCCCGCGGACGACCTACCTCGCGAGCCTCGCGCCCGCGGCCAGGGAGGGCTGACGGCATGTCGGGCGCCATCCTCCAGCCACCCTCCGGTGCCGGCCTGATCGCGCAGGACGCGACGCTGCACGGCATCGGCCGTGCGGTGGCGGAGGTCCCGCTGACGCATCCGTCGAACCGGCGCTGGTGGATCGCCTTCGCCGGCGCGCTCGCCCTGCTCGGGCTGTTCGGCGGCGTGCTCGCCTACCTGCTCTTCACCGGCGTCGGCATCTGGGGCAACAACAACGCCGTCGTCTGGGCGCTGGACATCGCGAGCTACGATTGGTGGATCGGTGTCGCCAGCGGAAGCCTGCTCGTCTCGGCGGTGCTTCTGCTGCTCGGCGCGGAGTGGCGCGGCGCCGTCAACCGGGTCGCCGAGACGGTCGCCCTGCTCTGCACCTGCGCCGCCGGACTCTACCCGATCATCCATCTCGGGCGGCCGTGGTTCTTCTTCTGGAACCTGCCCTACCCGAATACCTACGCCCTCTGGCCGCAGTTCCGCTCGCCGCTCCTTTGGGACGCGATCGACATCGTGTCCTACCTCGTGGTCTGCGTGAGCCTCTGGTACATCGGGCTGCTGCCCGATCTCGCATCGCTGCGCGACCGCGCCGTCGAGGATGCGCTGGCTCAGGAGAAGGCGCACGGCCGTTCCCGGAAGCGTGCTTTGCTGAAGGCGCGGGCCTACGGGATCGTCGCATCCGGATGGCGCGGGTCGGCGGCGCATTGGCAGCTCTGGGTCCAGGCCTACCGTACGATCGCGCTGCTCGGCGTCCTGTTGGTTGTCTCGTTGCAGACCGGTGCTTCGGTGATGCTCGCGGGCTCGGTGATGCCCGGTTGGCACGACACGATCCTGCCGGTGACCTTCCTGGTCAACGCGGTGTTCTCGGGCGTCGGCGTCACCGCCGCGGTGGTGGTGCTCGTACGCTCGGTCTACCGCCTCGACGGGTTGATCTCGGACCGCCACCTCGAAATCCTCGCCCGGCTGATGCTGTGCCTCGGATGCGCCAGCCTCTACTGCTACGCGACCGAGTTCTTCTCGACGTTCCTGCATGGCGACGCGCGTGAACGTGGCGTGCTGGTCCGGCGGATGACGGGGGAGCACGCCTGGGCGTTCTGGACCGTCGTGGCCTGCCTGCTGATCCCGGCCCAGGCCTTCTGGTCGGCCCGCATGCGCCGGTCGACGCTCGCCGTCGCCGCGATCGGCCTCCTCGTCGTGGTCGGCGCCTACGCCGACCACGTGATGGTGCTCGTGGTGACCCTGGCCCAGGACTTCCTCCCCTCGTCGCGCCTCGCCTACAGCGAGACGATCTGGGGCGTTGCCACCTTCGCGGGGTCCGTCGGGCTGTTCCTCACCCTCCTGCTGCTGTTCCTGCGCTACCTGCCGGCGGTCTCGATCACCGAAAGCCGGCGCCTGGCGCTCGCCGTGACGCCGACCGCGGCTGCGGCCGAGCGAAAGCCCGTGCGAGAGTCCGAGATGCGACCGCTCGCCGAAGAGCGCGACGAAGCGCAGGACGCGCCGCTTTGGGGCGTCAGCGCCGCCTTCGCCTCGGAAGCCGACCTCGCGGCGGCGGTAAGCGCGTTGTCCGGACTCGACGCGTCGCACGTCCACCTCAGCGCCCACGGCCCGGTGCCGATGCCGCGCGTGGTCCGGACGCTCGGCATCGCAGGCCGCTCGATCCGGGCCTACGCGATCTTTGGCGCGCTCGCCGGCGGCGCCGCCTTCTACGGCATGTGCGTCTACGCGACCGCCTACGACTACGTGTTCCTGATCGGCGGGCGCCCGCGCTTCTCGTGGCCGTCCTTCGTCGTGCCGAGCCTGTCCTTCGCGATGATGAGCGGGACGATCGCCGTCCACCTCGCCTTGCTGATCCTGAACCGCCTGCCGCGGCTGAACCATCCGGCGTTCAACATTCCCGGCTTCCTGCGGGCGACCGACGACCGCTACTTCCTCTCCGCGGAAGCCCGGGGCGAACGCTTCGACGCCGACCGCATCGTGCGCAAGCTCGCGGCGCTGCCCGCGGAGGCCGGGCGCCCTCTCGACATCCGGCGGGTGCCGCGATGAGACGGCTCCTCGCCCTGCTCGCCCTCGCACCGCTCGCGGCTTGCGGCGAAGCCAACATGGCCGAGCAGCCCAGCGCCAGGACCTGGGACAAGAACAACTTCTTCCCGCAAGGGATGACGATGCGGCAACCGGTGGCGGGCACCGTGCCGCGAAACGATCCGGCCAAGGCGGCGCCCCAGCCGGCGACCATCACGGAGAGCCTGTTGACGCGCGGTCGGGAGCGCTACGGCATCTTCTGCACGCCCTGCCACGGCGCCTCCGGCGACGGCCGCGGGATGATCGTCGCGCGCGGTTTCCCCTCCGCCGGTCAGCTCACCACGGAACGCCTGCGCCAGGCGTCGGCGGACGACCTCTACCGGGCGATCTCGCAGGGGCACCGGGCGATGTACGGGATGGGCCAGATGATCCCCTCCGCGGATCGCTGGGCGATCGTCGCCTACGTCCGCGCCCTGCAGCGCAGCCAGGATGCCGCCGTGGCGGCCCTGCCGCCCGGCGGGCGCTTATACCCCTCTGCGCGCCCACGAGAACGGCGCCGAGCGGGGGTTCCGGGGGGGGGTGGGAAAAAAAAGGGGGGGGGGGGG
>NZ_VRUX01000200.1:0-7026 GCF_008039885.1 Methylobacterium sp. WL103 | reverse complement strand
CCGCCGTCCGGGCCGCGGCGAGGGCGGCGGCGTCGCCGAGCACCGTCTCGATCGCGCGCGCACAGCCGTCCACGTCTGCAAAGTAGAGCTGGCCCTCGCCCGCGGTGCCGCGGTTGAAGGCGTTGTCGTGCGCGATGACCGCGTTGCCGGCCCACAGCGCCTCGACCAGAGAGGGGTTCGTGCCGCCGACCGTGTGACCGTGGAGGTAGGCGCGGGCGTGATGGCGCAGCGCCTGGACCGTCTCGGCCTCGTAGATCGCTCCCGGAAAAATCACGCCCTCCCCTGCCGCGGCCCGCAGCGCCCGATGGTAGGCGTTCTCGGGATCGAGGGTTCCCAGCACCACCAGCTTGGCAGGGCGCGGCGCGCGTGAGAACGCCTCGACGAAGGTCAGGATGTTGTTGTCGGGCTCGATCCGGGCGATCGAGACCAGGAACCCGTCCGGTTCGAGCCCGAGCGCCCGGATCGGCGCCTCGCTCGTGGCGCGGATCGGGTCGCCGCCATACGGGATCGTGGTGATCGCGTTTCGCGGGCGGCGGGTCGCGAGGTGGTCGGCGATGGCCGGGTGGTCCGCGATCAGGCGGTGCGAGCTCCAGGCCGCGATCCACTCGCTGATCCAGAAGAACGCCCGCACCGCCGCGGACCATTTCGGGCGGCGCCACTCGATCCCGTCCATGTTGGTCAGCACCTTCGCGCCGCGCAAGCGGAGATAAGGCAGGAACACAGCCCCGTTGTAGCCGAGCACAAGGCAGACGCCGCCTCGCGCGGCGGCGTCGTGCGCGCACAACGCGTCGAAGGCGAGCGTCGCCGCCGGGCCGGTGCTGGCGACCTCCACGGTGATCAGGTCGACCCCCCGCCAGACCGAGGTCGAGACACGCTGCCCGACCGTCTCGACCTCCCGCTGGCAGTAGACGCCGACGCGCCAGCCACGTGCGGCGAGATGCAGGGCGAGCCGTTCCGCGAACGTCTCGAAGCCGCCATGCGCCGCAGGGATGCCGCGCGTTCCAAGAATAAGGATCGCCGGCGCAAGTTCCCGCATACGCATACCCCTTCCGATTTCAATCGAGTTACGGTATGTCATCAGAATTACTAACGAATTCTCTTATGATTACAACCCATAGTTGTTGTAATAGAAGTGTGTTCAACTTATGCGTTTTCAATCAGTACTTCGAACCGGGTTGTCCATCACGGACGGGAATGTTTCTCCGGCTGGCGGGTTCCTCTCGGCACGTGAGGGGGGCGGCGCCGTGCGGTGCATCACCTGCGTGCATCAGGGCTACGAGCTCTATGGATCGGATCGCAGCTTCTGCGAAACGGTGCGGACGATCCGCGAAGCCTATCCGCAGGCCTGGATCGACGTGGTGCTGCCGAAGGCCGGCCCGATCGTCGCCTCGCTCGAAGGCGCCGCCTCGCGGATCGTGATCGAGCCGATCTGGGTGCTGCGCCGGCGTAACCTCCTGCGCCTCGCGACGCTCGGCATGGCGGCTCTTCCCTTCGCGGTCGCTCGGGCGCTCCGGCGCATCCGCGCGAGCGATCTCGTCTACGTGAACACCACGGTGGTGGCCGACTATCTGCTCGCCGCGCGGCTCTTGCCCGGCCGCACGGTGGTCCACGTCCACGAAATCCCGGAGGGCGCGACCCTGACGGTGCTGCGCAGCCTGATCCGCTGGAGCCGGGCGAACATCATCTTCAACTCGCGCGCGACCCAGGCCGCCTTCGCGATGCCGAAGGATGCGACCGCGCGCGTGGTCTACAACGGGATCGCCGGCCCGGCCGTGCCCAACCCGGCCCGCTACGACGGCAGCCGGCCGCTTCGCCTGCTGATGCTCGGGCGGATCAGCCGGATCAAGGGCCAGGAGGTCCTCGTCGAGGCGATCCGTCAGCTGCCGGATGCGGTCCGGTCGCGGGTCGAGCTGAAGATCGTCGGCAGCGCCTTCGAGGACGACGCCCGCGAAGCTGCGCTCGCGGCGCAGGTCGCGGAGGCAGGCCTTTCGCGCCAGGTCACCTGCTCGCCCTTCGTCGCCGACCCCGATTCGCTCTACCGATGGGCGGACGTGGTGGCGGTGCCCTCGCAACTGCCCGAGTCGCTCGGCCGCGTCGCGATCGAGGCCCTGGCCTACGGCATCCCGCCGCTCGTCTCCGGGATCGGCGGGCTGACCGAGATCGTCGAGGACCGGGCGACCGGCTGGGTCGTGCCGCCGGGCAGCGCCGAGGCGCTGTCGCGCACCCTCGCCGAAATCGTGACCCGTCCCGACCTGTGGCGCGATTATCCCGCAGCTGCCCGCGCCCGCTACGAGCGCATCTTCGACGAGAAGCTCGCGGCCGAGGGCATCGCGGCGATGCTGCGCCTCACCCTTCAGCGCGAGCCCGCCCGCGTGCGCGACGCCCGCGCCCCCGCCGACGCCGCCTCGAAATCCGCCGGCTGACAGTCAGCGAAGTCGGTTGCGCAAGCTGCCGTCACCGGCGCCGGCGCAACGATCCGTTATCCAAACTTCGGTTTCCCGGCCGGCCCGTTTGATCGGTCAAGGAACTGGGAACGGAACGAGAGCTTGAGGATACGGTCGAGCTTACACTGTCCGGTAAGTCCTTCGTAGGTATTCTTCTGCGAATGTTTTGCCGTGCGTCGTTCCATCGAACGACCGCACGTTGTATTGCTGTCCCTCATCGCCGCAGACCGCAACCCGCGGTGGCGAACGTCATACGATCTAGCCGGGGCGCACGCGCGCGCCGATCTTCCGTACTTCGACCTGCAAGCGGCCGACCGGTCGCCGCGGGCATGAGAGATGGGATATGATCAGCACCTTCATCGAGGAAATCCTCGACCGCATCTCCGCCGCGAACCTCCTAGCAGCCGGCCTTCTACTGGCGACCGCCCTCGGTTGCGCGGTGATCGCGTATTGGCGGACCGTGGAGGAGAAATCCTTCGCCGAGTTCTTCGAGTTCATCCTGCCGCACGAGGTGATCACGCACCCGTCCGCGCGGGCCGACCTGCTCTTCTACATTACCCGGAAGGCGATCATGCCCTTCCTGCTGATCCCGGCGGGCGTCACCTTCGTGGTCGCGGTCGGCTACGCCACCAACAAGGTCGTCGGCACGCTGTTCGGAATCGATGCGCCGCTGATGGGTGGATCGCCGGGGCCGATAACGGTCATCGTCTTCACCGTGACGATGCTGCTCGCCTACGACATCTCGTACTATCTCTACCACACGGCCCAGCACCGCTTCCCATTCTTGTGGGAGCTGCACAAGGTCCACCACTCCGCGGAAGTGATGGTCGGCATCACCAAGGATCGCGTCCACCCGCTCGACGAGCTCATGAATCGCGCCTGGGACGGCGTCATCCCGGGAATCTGCTTCGGACTTTGGACGCTGATCGCCCTGAATCCGGTGGAGGTGACTGTGTTCGGCGTGAACGTCTACATCATGCGCAACATCCTGATGATGGACTTCGTCCGGCACACGCACTTCAAGATCTCGTTCGGGAAGCTGAACAACCTGATCCTGTGTCCGCACTGGCACCAGCTGCACCACAGCACCAATCCGCGGCACTACGACAAGAACTTCGGGCTGCTGTTCTCGTTCTGGGACCGGGTCTTCGGGACCTTGTGTGTGCCGGAGCCGAACGAGAGCTTCAAGTTCGGCCTCGTGGACCGCGACGTGCGCGACTACCAGTCGCTGAAGGGCCTCTACATTCTGCCGTTGAAGAAGATGTGGCTCGTGATCAAGCGGCGCCTGCGGCCGCGCGGCCCGGCCGCGATCTCATCCCATAAAGGGGTCCAGCCGTGAGCGCCGAACGTTTCGAGATCGTCCGCACCGCCGAGCGGCTCGCCGCCGTCGGCCCGGCCTGGGCCGCGTTGTGGCGCGAATCCGGCGCGCTGGTGTTCCAGAGCCATGCCTGGATCGCGGCATGGTGGGCGACGGTGCCCGACCGCGAGCGCCGCGCCCTGCAGGTCGTGCTCGCCTGGCGCGGCGAGACCTTGGTCGCGGTCCTGCCGATGGCGACCTGTCGGCGTAAAGGTTTGCGTCTGCTCGAATGGGCGGCCAAGGACCACACCGATTACGGCGACGCCCTTCTCGTTGGCGACGATTCCGGCCTCGTCCGGCGGATGTGGGCGCACCTCTCGTCTGCGGGCGGGTTCGACCTCGTCTACCTCAACCGCCTGCTTCCCGGCGCAAAGGCGCGCGCGCTGCTCGAGCCGGCCGCCGCAGCAGGCGTGCGCCTGCGTCCGAACCATCGCAGCGATGTGAGCTTTCGCGTCGCCGGCGACTGGCCGACCGGCGAGGCCTGGATGGCCTCGCAATCGAAGAAGACCCGTCAGAATTACCGCCGCGGCCAGAAGTTCATCGGCGAATCCGGCACCCTGCGCTTCCGCCTGCTGCCCCCCGACGAGCCGATGGAGCCGGTGCTGCTTCGGCTGGCCGACCTGAAGCGCAAGTGGCTCGCCGGCAACCAGCTTGAATCGAACCTCTACGACGAGGGCTCGCTGGCACTTCCCGCGCTGGTCCGGGTGCTGGCCGAGACCGGCCTGCTGCGGGCCTTCGTGCTCGAATGCGACGGCGTCGTCGTCGCCGTGTCGATCAACTTCGTCCAGGCCGGGACGATGATGGCGTTCGTCACCACCTACGATCCGGCCTTCGAGCGCGGCTCACCCGGCATGGTCCTGATGATGGACTACATCCAGTGGTCGATCGACCAGGGCCTGCACACCGTCGACTTCCTGTGCGGGGCCGAGGCGTTCAAGAGCCGCTTCGCCACCACCAGCGTCACCCTCGACGCCTTCATGGGACGCAGGACCCTGCCGGGCGCGGCGGCGATGATGCTCGATTCCTGGAACCTCGTGGTCCGCGACATGCGCCGCCGGACTGTCAAGCCGGCGCCTCCGCAGGTCGCCGCGGCCAGCGAAGCGGCCTGAAACCGCGCTTTCAACGCCCGCTTAAGCGCCGGCCGGCGGCGCGGCGGCCCCGACGACACGGTGCGCCGCCGTTCGGACACGTCCGTCCGGGTGGCGCGACCGGTCGCGGAAGGCTTTCGCCGACCACAGGGCCGTGACGCATTCCGAGACCGCGAGCCCGATCAGCGCGAAGGGCGGCGCCATGGTGAGCAGCAGCGGCACCATGATCAGGAAGCCGACGACGGCGCTGACCAGCGCGCCGGCGGCGATCACCCGGAAGGCGGCCGACGCTTCGAGGAACGCCCGCGGAATCGCGTAGAGCAGCGCCATCGTCACCACGCACCAGACTCCGAAGCCGATGCCCGCCATCGGCTCGTGGGAAAAGCGCCCCTTGAAGAGGTGGCTCTCGATCATCGGCAGTGCCGCCCACATCGCCGCGCCGTAAGCGAAGCAGGCGAGCCCGATCAGGGCCGTGCTGCGCAGGACGAGGCGCCGCGCCTCGCGCCGCCGACCCGCGGCGAGCAGCGCCGAGATCTCCGGCAGGACCATGTTGTTGAGGGCGTTGGTCGGGATGCGCAGTGGCGCGAACAGAACCAGGGTCGCGGCGATCGGCGCATAGGCCGCGGGTCCGGCGAGCACCGCGAACAGCAGCGTCAGCCCCTGCCCCTGTACGGTGGTGCCGGTGACGCCGAGGAGCGACCAGGCCAGCGGCCGCCAGATGCCGGCGTAGCGCCGCCGCACGCTGGCGCGGAACGAGACCCGGACGGGACGCCCGAGAGCCGCCAGCGCCACGGCGATCCCCATGGCTTGCGCCCCCGCGATGCCGAGGAAGGCGTGCTCGAGCAGGGCCTCGTCGCTGGACTGAAGGAACGCGACCAGGCCCAGCCCGCAGGCGGCGTAGACGATGTCGCTCGCGCCCGCGACCCAGGGCTTTTGACGCGCGAGCAGCACGATCCGCAGGTAGCTGCGAAACGCGTAGAGCCCGACGAAGGCGCCGCCGGCGAGCGCCGTGACGCCGATCACCGGCGCGAGCCCGATCGAGACCGCGCCCGCCATCAGCAGCGCCACGGCGGTCGCGCCGGAGCCGAACACCATGTCGTGCCCGCGCTCGGCCGGGCGCCCGAGGCTGCGCGACAGGAACAAGGTCGCCGGTACCCCGACCAGGGCGCGGATATAGGTGACGCCGACCGCGCCGATCGTGAAGACGATCGCGAACAGCCCGTATCCGTGCGCCCCGAGCTCGCGCACCAGCACGATGTTCAGGACGAAATGGAAGAGGCTCTGGATCAACTCGCCGGACAGGATCACGGCGAAGCGTCGGCCGAAGCGCCCGATGTCCGGCCGTTTCATGCGGGCCGGCTCCGAACGAAGCCGACCATTGCGTTCAACGAAGGAATAGGGAGTTCGACCAGAATGTGTGTCAAAATGTTTCCGCATCTACGCTCGATATCGGCATGATGAAGTAAGATTTTCTTTAGGATATCTCTTAGTTTGAACCGATCGCCAACCCATCGCAGGCGCCGGAATTGGCTGCATCGACACCCGGACCGAACCCTGTTGCTTGTTGCGCAACGCACCATACGGGTGGATGGCGCAAAGGTTTCTCTCGGCCGACTACGCACGTAGCTTGCGACGCCTGGCGCTTGCCAGGCCGAAGAGCGGGCGTGCGACGATGTCGGGGACGCGCTTTGGTTCCCGTGGGGCTTGATCGGACGGCTGCGATGCCGCAAGCCCGGCCTCCATCGTTCGACCGGCCGCCCGTGACGCCTCGCGCAGCACCCGATTTTCCCGCCCGAACCGGTCCGGCGCCATCGGCCGCGCGGCACGGAGACGACGCGCGATGACGCGCCTCAGCGACGATTGCTTCGATCCCTCCGCGCCGGTGATGTCCGTCGCCGAGGCGGCGGCGACGATCTTGGCGCGCTTTCCGGTGGTGGCCGGCGTCGAGTCCGTCCCGTTGTCCCGCGCCGACGGCCGCATCGCCGCCGCGGATATACTCGCGGAGATCGACGTCCCGCCCTTCGACAACGCGGCGGTGGACGGCTACGCGGTGCGCTTCTCCGATTTGTCCGAAGCCGGGCCGACGCGGCTGCCGGTGCGTGGGCGCCTGCCCGCCGGCGCCGCGCCCGCGCCCCTC
>NZ_VRUX01000001.1:0-40769 GCF_008039885.1 Methylobacterium sp. WL103 | reverse complement strand
GGATGTGCTCGACACAGGCGCGTCGGCGCGCGGGGCTCAGAAGTTTCCCCGGGACGCCTCCTGCAGGATCAGCTTGTCGAGGGTGAGATCGGCGATTGCCTTTCGAAGCCGAGCATTCTCGGTCTCAAGACTCTTCATCCGTCGAACCTGATCCGACTTCAGGCCGCCAAACTCACGCCGCCACCGGTAGTACGTCACCGAACTCACACCGAGCGCGCGGATTGCATCGGCCACGCTCTGGCCCTGGGAGATCAGAACGTCCGCCTGACGTAGCTTCGCGACGATCTCCTCGGGCTTCGGGTGCTTTGCCATCTCGTCCGTCCTCCAGGCTCAAAAGCCATACCAAAGGGCGGACCACTTCAATGGGGGCGGACCAAAGTCTGTCTCTCCCACCTTGATGCCTTGACGGATTGCCTGGCGCAGGCACCGATCTCGTTCCTGTTCGACAACTTTTGCGATGCGTTGACGTCCTGCCGGGACCCGCGATTGGAGTGCAGTCTCCATGTCTAACCGTTCAAGTTCGCCAGCTGTGAAATCGTAAGCGACGGTCTTGCCGGTGTGGGTCGCACCGATGTTGATTCCATAGATGCTGCAGGGCTCCCGCTCGGCCGGACTGACCTGCAGGTAGACGGCCGTTCCCAGGGCGCCGGCAATCGTGGCGAAGGCTGCGGTGGCGACGAAAGCCGGATCGGTCAGGCGGACCTTCAGTAGTTGGTCGATCGTTTTCCGCAGGCCCGGAGGCAGGGCGTCGAGCGGAAACGGCGGCACGGGCGGCAGCGACGGAAACAACAAAGTCAGATCGGGAGCGCCAGCGGGCCGCTCATCCGGTTCATCCGCAAGCGCTGCCGTTGTCGCGGCTTTGGCTTCGAGACCGCGCCGGCCTGGTTGATCGGCTGCAACCCGACCCGTTTTTAAAACGACCGGCTGCTGTTGAAGGTCGGCAGGTTCGTTCATTTCGATCACGGCGTTCGCATCAGCCGCAGCCTCGATGATTTGAGGTTCCGTCCCACCGTGATCAAAGGACGGAACCGACGCTGTTGAACCGAGCAGACCGTCCTTCAACTCAGGGAGCGGAGTTGATTGTGTTAGTGGTGTTGTCTTAGTAGGATCATAGCTCATTGAAGCACCTGCGCGGAAAGAACCGCGGGTCGCGTCGTCACGCGAACCGCAACCAACTCGGCCGATGCATTGAAGATCGCCTATCCCCTGCTCATTGATAGCCATACGATGTGGGATATTCGATTTAGGCCCCAGAATCTGAATTCGACCGACTCGCCTGTCCAAGCTGCTGCTTCCTGCCCCTCTCGGACGTTCGACCCGCGCACCTCCAAGCCACGCTGTTGACCCTTCTCAGACCCTCGGAAGGTCCGCTCCCAGGCTGACGAGGCAGAGGTCAACGACCAGGTTGGGTGGAAAGCAGTCTGACTGCTCTGGAGCAACGCTGCGTTTAAGCAGCCGAGCCAGAATGCGGCAGCACGAGCGTACCCCGCACAAAGAGGCTTGCGCCTCGGTCCGCCCGATCATTCTGCCGGTTGCGGCGTGCCTTCGGCGCGTTCGGCCGGATTAGGCGAGGCCTCCGGCCTTCCCAGCAGCCGCTCGGAGGCGACGTAGAAGGTCGGGGTCACGAACAGGGTGATGAAGGTCGCCACCAGCAGGCCGCCGATCACCACCGTGCCCATCGAGACCCGGGCGTTCGCGCCGGCGCCGCTGGCGATGGCGAGCGGCACCGAGCCCATGATGAAGGCGAACGACGTCATCAGGATTGGGCGCATGCGCAGGCGCGCCGCGTCCTGGGCGGCCTTCAGCACGTCCTCGCCCTGCTTGCGCAGGTCCTCGGCGAAGGCGACGAGGAGGATCGAGTTCTTCGCGGCCAACCCGACCAGGAGCAGGAGCCCGACCTGCCCGAAGATGTCGAGGGCGAGCCCGCGGATCGCCAGGAAGCCCACGGCGCCGAAGATCGCGATCGGGGTGCCGAGCAGGATCACGAAGGGCAGGCGCAGGGATTCGTACTGTCCGGCGAGGAGCAGGAAGATCATCAGCGTGCCGAGCCCGAAGATGAGCGGCGCATAGCCGCCGGCGATCTTCTCCTGGTAGGCGACGTCGGTCCATTCCACCGCGTAGGTCGAGGGGAGCTTGGCCTCGGCGAGCGCCTCGATCGCCGCGATGGCGGTGCCCGAGCTGGCGTCGGCCGCCGTGTCCACCGCGATCTCGATGGTCGGGTAGGTATTGTAGGAGAGGACCGCCGTCGGCCCGGTGACGAAGTGGGTCTGGATCAGCGAGCCGACCCGGACCGGCTCGCCACGGTTGTTCAGAACCGTCAGCGCCTCGACGTCCTCGATCGTGCGGCGGCCCGAGGCCTCGCTCTGCACGTAGACTTGGTAGACGTAGCCGAAGCGGTTGAAGAGGTTGACGAAGCTCGAGCCGACATAGGTGCCGAGCGCGTCGAACAGGTTCTGCAGTGGCACGCCGAGTTGCTCGGCCTTGGCGCGGTCGATCTCCAACCGCATCTGCGGGACGCCGTAGCTGGTGGTGGGGATGGCGCGGCCGACGGAGGGCAGCTTTTCCATTTCGGCGATGAAGCGGTCGGCGGCCTGGGCGAGCTTGAGGCCGCCGGTGCCGCTGCGGTCCTGAAGCTCTAGCGTCAGGCCGCTGCGCGATCCGAGGCCGGGCAGCGGCGAGGGGTTCACCACGCGGACCTGCCCGTCGGGATCGTGCTTGAATCGCGTCTTCACCGCGGTGATCACGTCGTCGACGCTCTGGGTCCGCTCGCCCCACGGCTTCAGCGTCGGGATCTGGAAGCCGTAGAACGGCGCGATCGCGTCGGCGAGGATGCTGCGCCCGGTGACGCCGATGGTGTGCTCGACGCTCGGAATCTCGCGCAGCGCGTCGCCGAGGCGATCGACCACCGCGTTGGTGCGGGCGACCGACGCGCCCTTGGGCAGGACTACGTCGGCGAAGAAGTAGCCCTGGTCCTCGTCCGGCACGAAGCCGGACGGGCGCGCGACGGTCATCCACACCGTGAGGGCGGCAAACGCCAGGAAGGCGACGCCGACGAGGGCGACGTGCCCGGTGAGCCATCCGATCGCCGCGACGAGGCGGCGGCTCGCGCCCTCCAGCACCCGGTTGAAGGCGCGCAAGGGGGCGCGCCAGCGGCTCTCGTCCTTGGCGTCCGCCGCGCGGTGCTTGAGGATCAGCCCGCACAAAGCCGGGGTGAGGGTCAGCGAGACGACCGCGGAGATCATCACCGAGATCGCGATGGTGAGCGCGAACTGGTTGTAGAGCTTGCCGGTCAGCCCGGGGATGAAGGCCACCGGCACGAACAGAGCGGCGAGCACCAGGGTGGTGGCGATCACCGGCCCGGCGACCTCCGTGACGGCCTCGCGGGAGGCTTTGCGCGGGGCCATACCCTCGTCCATCAGGCGCTCGGTATTCTCGACGACGATGATGGCGTCGTCGACCACGAGCCCCACCGCCAGCACCATGCCGAGCAGGCTCAGAGTGTTGAACGAGAAGCCGAGCAGCGCCATCGGCCCGAAGGTGCCGACCAACGCCACCGGCACCGCGATGGCCGGAATCAGCGTCGCGCGCCAGTTCTGCAGGAACAGGTAGGTGACCACGACCACGAGGGCGAGCGCCTCGAACAGGGTCCGGACCACCTCGAAGATCGCCTCCTTGACGAACTCGGTCCGATCGAGGGCGATCTTGTACTTGAGCCCGGGCGGGAAGCGTTTGGCGAGGTCCTTCATGGTGGCGCGGGCGCCGTCCATGACCTGGACGGCGTTGGCGTCGGGGTTCTGATAGAGCCCGAGGGTCGCCGACGGAGACCCGTCGAAGCTCGACCGGACGCCGTACTGCTCGGAGCCGAGTTCGACCCGGGCGACGTCGCGGATGCGGACCACCGAGCCGTCCGGGTTGGCGCGCAGGAGGATGTTAGCGAACTCCTCGGGCCGGCGCAGGCGCCCCTGGGTCACGAGCTGCAGCTCGAACGCGGTGGCCTGGTCCACGGGGGGCTTGCCGAGGGTGCCGGTGGTGATCTGCGCGTTCTGCTGGCTGATGGCGGTGGAGACCGCCCCTGGGCTAATGCCGAGCGCCTCCATCTTCAGCGGGTCGAGCCACACCCGCATCGCGTAGCGCTTGTTCGAGAAATTGACGATGCGCCCCATGCCCTGGACGCGGCGCAGAGGCTTGATCACCTGCGTCTCGGCCCAGTTGGCGAGGAACAGCTCATCGTAGGGGGCGCCGTCCTCCGCGTAGAGGACGATATTGCCGAGGCGCTGGCGCGAGCTTTTGGTGATCTCAAGCCCTTGCGCGTTGACCGAGGGCGGCAGCTTGGCTTCGGCCCGGTTGGCGCGCGTCAGCACCTCCGCCGCCGCCGCGTCAAGGTTCGACCCGACCTCGAAGGTCGCGTCCATGCTGACGCTGCCGTCGGTGTTGCTGGTGGAACTGATGTAGAGCAGGTTCTGCGCGCCGTTGATCTCCTGCTCAAGCGGGATCGCGATCGCCTCGTAGGCCTGCTCGGCGCTGGCGCCGGGATAGGTCGCCTGGATGTTGATGATTGGCGGCGCGATCTCGGGGAACTGCGCGATCGGCAGCGTCAGGCCGGCGACGGCGCCGATCAGTGTGATCAGCACGGAGATGACGCCGGCGAGCACCGGCCGGTCGACGAAGCGGGCGAACATGCGGGATCGTGGCTTCCGGTCCTAGGACACCTTCGTGGAGCCCGCGTTGCAACGTCCGGCCCGCGTGCGTGTTCCTCTGCCGCTGGGCGGTCGCGGTGACCGGACCCGGGGAGATCGGGAGCGTCGTCGGTGCGGGCAGCATTCAAGTATGGCCTCGGGGCCGGGATCGTCGTCCTGGCAGGCGCGGGCGGCTGGTACGCGGCCGGGCGCCCGACGCCGCACCGGATGCTCGCCGCCCTGCCGTTCACCACGGCCAAGCCCGCCGCCGAGCCGGACGAGGCGCCGCTGGAGGTCCGGGTCGTGACGGCGCGCAAGGTGCCGGTCCCGATCCGCTTCACCTACACCGGCACGATCATCGCCCAGCAGGACGCGACGCTGCAGGCGCGGGTGACCGGCAACGTGATGGAACGGCCGTTCGAGCCGGGCGGCCACGTGAAGAAGGGGCAGGTGCTGTTCCGCATCGACCCGCGCCCGTTCGAGGTGGCGTTGCAGACCGCCAAGTCGCAGCAGGCCCAGGCCCAGGCCCAGCTCACCTTCGCGCAGGCTGAGGTGGACCGCACCGAATCCCTGGCCGACAAGGGCTACGCCACGGAACAGCGCTTCCAGCAGTTGCAATCGAACCGCACATCTGCCGTCGCGCAGGTCCAGGGCGCCGAGGCCGCGATCGCCCGGCAGAACCTCAACCTCGACTACGCGGTGGTGAACGCGCCCTTCGACGGGCGCGCCAGCCTCTCGACCATCAACCCCGGCGACCTCGTCATCGAGAACCAGACGCAGCTCGTCTCCGTGGTCCAGCTCGATCCCATCGACGTGCAGATGGCGCTGTCGAGCGAGGATTCCGAGACGATCCGCGCGGCCATGACGAAGGGCGGCGTCACGGTCGCGGTGCTCGACGCGAAGGGCAAGCCGGTGCGCGAGGCCAAGATCTACCAGCTCGACAACCGGTTCGACCCACGGACCGCCCGACGCCTGGTTCGCGCCCTGATGCCGAACGCCGACGAGCGCTTCCTGCCGGGCCAGTTCGTCCGCGCCAGCATCCGCACCGGCACGAAGGACCGGCTGCTGGTGCCGACAGCCTCTCTCGACGCGCAGCTCGCCCAGCAGATCGTCTACGTGGTCGACGCCGAGGGGAAGGTCCAGCAGAAGCCCGTCACCACCGGCGACGCCTACGGCGAAAACACCGCGATCCTCGACGGGCTCTCCGACGGCGACCAGGTCGTGGTCGATCACCTCCAGGAGATGCGCCAGGACCTCAAGGTCGTGGTGCGGCCGGTGGGCGAAGTCGCGCCGGACGCCAGCCCCGCGGAGACCGGCACGCCGGCCGCCGCGGAGCCGGGCTAAGCGGGATTTGCGCGAGCCGCCGCACCTCATCCTCACGCCGTCGTCACTCAAATCGTCACGCCACCGGAACGCCATGTCGATCCTCCGTCTCGCGCCAGCCCTCGCCGCCCTCCTCGTCCTCCCCTGCGGGTCGGCGGTCGCAAAACCCTCCGGCTGCCGGGCCACGCAAGCGGCCTACGCCGCCCTGAAGCGTGGCATGAGCTACCATCGGGCGGTCGAGCGCCTCGGATGCCCCGGCCGGCGGGTGACCCACATGACGATCGGCCGGACCGAGCGGACGACCTATACGTGGCGCGGTACTGGCAGCTACGGCGCCAACCTCACCGTCTCGTTCCGCAACGGCCGCCTGACGAGCAAATCGCAGCTCGGTGTGAACTGACGGCACCTGGGCGACCAGCCGCCGAGGAACGCTGCTCGCCCGAACAGCTGCTTCTGGAAATTTCAGTTCCTATGGGGCGCCATGCAAAATGTCCCAGGTCAGCTGGAGGCAATTCGGAGCAGATGATGCGAACCTTCCTGACGGGCGTCGCGCTAAGTTGCACTCGGGCCGCGGCCGGCCAGGTATGAGCAGGCTACCCGCGCAGGCTTTGGCGGCATCTTGCGCGCTGGCGGCACTCTGCGTGGCGGTGTTCCTGCCGGATGGGCTCGATTGGCCGGCGCGGGCCGCGCTGCTGGCGTTCGGTGGGGCTGCCATCCTCTGGATCTTGACCGACCTGAGCGCGGCCTACGTCGCCGTCGCCGCGGCCGTGTCCCTCGTGGCGGTCCGGGCCGTGGAGCAACGGGCGCTGATCGAGGGCCTGGGCTCGAAGGTGGTTTGGCTCGTGATCGGCACCTTCGTCCTGGGCGCAGCCGTGGAGAAAAGTGGGCTCGCGGGCCGGCTTACCGCCCTGATAGCGGGGCGGGGAACCACGGTCGGAGGCCTGATGTGGCGCCTGACGTTCGGCATCGTCCCGCTCGCCTTCCTGATCCCATCGACGTCCGGGCGGGCGACGGTGCTCCTGCCATTGCATCGCAGTCTAACCGAGTCCGACGACGACCCCCGTCTCGCCAAGGCCACTGGCCTGCTGATCCCAGCCCTTATCGTCATCTCGACGATCTGCAGCCTCACCGGCGCCGGCTCGCACCTCGTCACCGTCGACCTGCTGGAACGACTCTCCGACCGCAGCATCGGCTTCGGGCAATGGATGCTCTGGGGCCTGCCGTTCGGGCTGGCCGCATGCCTGATCACGACCTTCCTAGTCGGCCGTCTGTTCCTCGATGCAGAGACGCGAACGCGGCGGGTGGCGGAGATCGAGGCCCCGTCCGGTCCGCTCTCCGCCGAGGAGTGGCGGACAGGAGCGGTGGTGCTCGCCATGCTGGGGCTCTGGCTGACGGAGGGGTATCACCCGTTCGGCATCGCCACCGTTGCGGTCGTGGGCGCTGTGATCCTGACGATGCCCGTCGTCGGCGTGCTCGACTGGGACGATGGCGTGAAGGCCGTGAACTGGGGGCTCGTGCTCTTCATCGCCGCCTCCCTGGTTCTCGGCCGCGCGCTAATCTCGACGGGCGCCGCAAAATGGCTGATCGGCTCGGCGCTGTCGGCGAGTGGTCTGCACGGTGACAGCCCGACCGTCCTGATCTTGCTCGGACTGACGGGGATCGGCCTGACGGCGCATCTCTACATGGTGTCACACACCGCGCGGGTCGTGGCGCTGCTGCCACCGCTTATCCTGCTGTCGGACAGGCTCGGCCTCAACCCGGTCGCGGTCGCTTTCCTGGCCAATGCCGGGATGGATTACTGCCTCACCCTGCCGGTCTCCTCGAAGGCTTTGCTGATTTTCCAGGGCGACGAGCGACCGACCTGGAGCTCGTCGGACCTCCTCAAGCTTAGCGCGTTCCTAGCGCCCGCCTACGCGGCGCTGATGGTCGCTGCCTACTATCTCTTCTGGTCGCACGTCGGCCTGGCCCTGTGACGTCGGGTCAGCCAGCCCTGCCAATGGCGCCGCGAACCTGACGGGGATGAACCCAACGGACGCTCCTGCTTCCGCGCGCCCGCGAGGGCGCGGACGTCGGGGGCCGACGACGATACGACCGCAAGCGACTTGACCGACGCGTACGATTAACGCGGTCTCGGCGCTTCCTTGGTGGTTGATCCGAGCGTGCCGGCCTTCGCGCCAGGCTTCCCTTCCCCGGCGCCCGACCCTGCGGTCGTCATGTGCGTGCCCGGTCGCGTGACCTCACCGCTGGGGCGGGTCCCGACGCCCATCCCATCGGTCCGGACGCCGTCATCCTTCGGTTGCTCGGCGACGGATGCGGCAATCGCCAGCGAGGGAAATGCCGCAACGAGGAGCATCAGCGTGAAACGGATCATTCGGCCGTCCTTCGATGGATCGGAGACGAGGATGTGGCACCGGGGAATGTCGTGCGACCTTACGCGGGCTGGTCGCCGTCGCGCATTCTCACGAAGCGGGCATGTCTTGCTTCCAGGTCGGCAAGGTCGTGCGGATCGGCCACGTCACGCCTGGCCGCGGCGATGACGAGATCCGCATGGCGGGCGAGCTCTGCGGTCCGGTTCGTCAGCCGCTCTACCTCGGCGATGCGGGTGAGCACGTCGAGCATCCGGGCGAGCACGTGCACCGAGCCGGCGGCGTTCTGGCGTATCATGTGGAACATGGAATCGCACAGGCCGTCGTAGTCGGTCACCGGCACGACGACCACGACCTCGCCTTCGCGCGCGACCGCTCCGGTCGGCAGATGCCGCGACGCCACGCGGCACAGGGCGTCCCCGAGGTGGTCGACGACGCTGCCGGCGGTGAAGGGGTCGTTGATGCCCGGCGAGAGCGCCCGGACCGCGATCTCGACGAGCTGCCGGATCGAGTATTCCAGGTCCTGAAGGGCGGCCGGGCGTCGCCCGAACGTCAGCGCCCGGCGAATGGCCGGCCCCGCGCCCTCGACCCCGGCGGAGAGGAACGCGACCGGGAACCCGCTCGGCACGTAGTCGCCCGGGCGCACGCGCAAAGCGACGGTGACACGGTGCTCGTGGGCCCAGTCGGCCAACCCATCCTCGTCGACGGCTTGCAG
The DNA here is from genome assembly GCF_008039885.1 of Methylobacterium sp. WL103. Taxonomy (NCBI): domain Bacteria; kingdom Pseudomonadati; phylum Pseudomonadota; class Alphaproteobacteria; order Hyphomicrobiales; family Methylobacteriaceae; genus Methylobacterium; species Methylobacterium sp. WL103. Next base: position 31,689 of record NZ_VRUX01000001.1, on the reverse strand, counting down.
GTAACCGCTGCCATCGGTGGAGACCCCACCACCGGTCGGTAGCCGGGCCGGGAGCGTCATACCTGCGGTTTCGCGAGTGCGAGCCCCGACGGCGGAGAGGAGGTCGCGATGGACCGCGTCGACCACCGTCTCGACGTTGATGCTGGCGGCGATGTGGTGGACGAACCAGACCAGGGTGGCGAGCGAGAGCAGCGCCAGCACCATCGCCCCGGTGATCGCGAGGTGTGGGACGAACGGGCTCTCCTGCACGGTGCGTACCGTGCGCAGGACCATCAGCGCGTAGGCGAAGGTGCCGAGGAAGATGCCCAGGACAATCTGGTTGCGGGCGTCGCGGGTAAAGTTGCGCAGGAGCCGCGGGCCCATCTGGCCGGAGGCCAGCGTCAGGGCCGCGATGGTGATGGAGAAGGTCGTGCCGGCGACCCCGATGGTTGAAGACGCCACGGCGCTGAGTAGGGCCCGAGCCCCCTCGGCCCCGCCGGAATAGCCCCAGTTCTGGTTCGGCGAGGAGGCGTCGTAGCCGGCGAGGTGGGCCGTCTCCAGCCAGATCCCGAGTTGTGCCAGCGCGATGCAGCCGAGCACGATCAGGGCCGGCCGGAGCCAGAACAGGTCGCCCAGGAACTCGATCCAGGCCTGGAGACGCGCCTTCATACCCGCTCCTGCTTTCCTGCGTCGTCTTTGCGTTCGAGGTCGTCACGATCCTCGCGAAGCACCTGCCAGCGGGCTCGCGGCGGGCTGCTGCCGGCCGGCCAGCCCTCGCGCTGGCGGGTGCGGTCGCCGTCGGCCGCCTCGGTCTGGTCGTGCAGGAGGACCTGGCTCGTCGGGTACGGCAAATCGATGCCGGCGGCCGTGAGCGCGTCCTTGACGTTCGAGATCGCGTGGTCGAGCGCGTCCACCGCGTCGCGCCTCCGGGGCGGGTCGATCCAGAACCGCGCGGTCATGTCGACGCCGGCGGCCCCGAGTCCCGTGACCAGCGCCTCCGGCACCGGGTCGGCGAGCACGCCTTCGGTCCCGCGCAAGGCCTCGACAATGACGCGGCGGGCCTCCTTCATGTCGTCGCCGTTGCCGATGGTGAGCGGGAAGGCGAGCCGGCGCTTGTCGTGCGCGGTCATGATCGTGATCTTGTCGACGAACAGCGTCGCGTTGGGGATCAGGATGCGCTGGTTGTCGTAGGTCCGCAGCACCGTCGCCCTGACCCAGACGTCCTCGACCGTGCCCTCGTGCGAGCCGGCCCGGATCTGGTCGCCGATGACGAAGGGGCGGGTCAGCAGGATGAGGATGCCGGCCAGCAGGTTCTGCAGCACGTCCCGGAAGGCGAAGCCGATGGCGACGCCGCCGATGCCGAGCAGGTTGAACAGGTCGGCTGCGGAGACCGACGGGAAGGCTACCGAGGCCGCGACTAGGAACGACACCAGGATGGTCATGCCGCCGGCGATGCGCCCGAGCACCGCGGCCGAGCCGGGCGAGGCTTCCCGCATCTCGGCGGCACGGCGCACGGCGGCGCGAACGCCTCGGGCCACCAGCAACCCGATCCCGAACAGGACGAGCGCGATGACGAGCCCCGGCACGAGGGCGGCGGCCGAGCGGCCAAGCCCTTCGAGACGTCCCAGCGCTTCCGAAAAGATCATGCGGTGTCCCGATTCATGCGAAAGCCGCCGGTGGCAGATGTGCCAACCGACGGCGCTCGTTGGTCGTCCGCGAGGGCGGCAGGCCCCCGCGGGTCACGCTCCAAACGGATCAGCGACGCGGGCCGCCGGTCGTTCCGCCATACTGTTGGCCGCGGGCACCACGCGAGGGCATGCTGGCGTTGCCGCGGCTCGCCGAGCCCTGCCGCATGCGGTGGCGCCGGTGCATGCGCACCTGCATAAGGTCCGCGTTCGCGGCCGGGGCGACGCCAGTCACGTTCACCGGCAGGGCCGCTGACGGCATCGTGGAGGCACCGAGACCGAGGCCGGCCAGGAGCGCCGAGGCGAGGATGGTGTGCTTCATGGTCGTCTCTCCTTTTGTGCGGCCGATCACTTCTTCATCTTCGAGTAGGTGAACTTCGGAGCGTTCTTCAGCGTGTCCTTGTCGGTGTCGGCGTGGACCATCCACTTGCCGTCCTTGTCGCTGATGGCCAGCGTTGACGGGTCGAGCACGACGTAGCTCTCGCCCATGCCGAGGAAGCCGCCGACGCTGACGACGACGCCGGTCAGCGTCTTGCCGTTCTCGATGACGAGATCCTCGACCTCGCCGACGGTCTCGTTCTTGTTGTTGTAGACGGTGGTGCCCACGAGCTTGGACGACATTACGTCGGCCGGCTTCACGGTGACGTACTTGAGCTTCACCGTCGCGGTGTCGGCCATCTTCATCCCCATGCCGGAGGACGTCATGTCGGAGGACGCGGGCATGGCCGTGCCCGGTGCCGGGGTCGTCTGGGCCAGGGCCGGGACGGACAGGCATGCGAGCGCGAGGGCGGCGGTGATCGTGCGATAGGACAAGACGTTCTCCCGATTATCGTTTCGAAGATGCAACCGGGATCGTCCCATCTGGACCGGGCTCTTACCCACCCCGGCTGCACGGTTCGGGGCCCTAACGTCCGCGTTCAGGAAACGTTCAGAAAAAAGAGGCCGCGCATAAATGTTTGGTCATGATTTCCCCAGAAACGGCCCGGTAGAAATGCTGGATCTGAGTGGAAAATCCAATTTCCCGCAGTAAGCGCTTGGTCCATTCGAGATGGAGAAAATTTAATCCCTCTTCTCTTGCGTGCCGTCGATGAAATTCTTGTGATCTAATCCGTGAAACGGAGAGGCACATGGGTCCGTAACGTCGTCACGAGCCTCGATGATCGAGCCGTTATGACGTCAACAGGACTTTCAATGATGCGTACGACCCTGACCGCCGCCCTCCTCGCCTCCGGCCTGGCCTTCGCGGCGCCGGCCTTCGCCGAGACCGCACCCATGGTCGGCGGAGCTCCGATGATGGCCGACAAGACCATCGTGGAGAACGCGTCCAAGGCCAGCAACCTCACGACCCTGGTCGCCGCCGTGAAGGCCGCCGGGCTCGCAGACACCCTGAGCGGCAAGGGCCCTTTCACGGTGTTCGCCCCGACCAACGCGGCCTTCGCGAAGCTGCCGGCCGGCACCGTCGACACGCTGCTGAAGCCCGACATGAAGAAGACGTTGACGGGCGTGCTCACCTACCACGTCGTCCCGGGCAAGCTCGACGCTAAGGACCTGATGGCCAAGGCGAAGATGGGCGGTACTGAGGCCAACCTGAAGACGGTCGAAGGCCAGGTGCTGACCGTGAAGATGGACGGCGACCGGCTGGCGCTGATCGATCAGAAGGGCGGCGGCGCCTTCGTCGAGCAGGCCGACGTGTTCCAGTCGAACGGCGTCGTGCACGTCATCGACAGCGTCCTGATGCCGAAGTAACCCGACACCACGGCCGGCCTACCCCTCTCACGGGGTTGGCCGGCATCGGTGACTGCTTGGAATGTCGGACACCACCCGAAAGCGGATCGTCTCGCATCGTCGGTTTCACGGCCGGAACAGGAACTAACGGGTTCGGCGGAGCTTCAGATCGACACCCCCGATGACCGCCGAACCGACAGGACCTTCCGCATGAGCTCGCCCAACTTTGTCCGGCATGCGTCCGGTCCCGTCGTGAGGCGCATCGTCGGAACCGTCATGATCGCCTCCGGCGTGGCGCTTGCAGGCCCGGTGGTCGCCCAGTCGGCCGCCAGTTCCATCGACCAGCCGACGCCCGGGACGCTGCCCTCCGGAACCTCGACGACGAAGGGCGCCGGGAACGCGCGCCACGAGGGCAACGGTCAGGTCGCGCCGCCGAGCGCGATCCAGTCCTCGACCGACGTCATGCGGTCCGAGAGTTCGGTCCAGGGCAAGACCCAGGGCAGCAGGACGGACCCGATCAAGCACCTGCCCAAGGACATGCGCTGACCGGCGATTGAGCGGAACGTCCGCGGACCTCCCCGCCGGGAAGCCCGCATGTCGAGAACCATCCCTCCGGGGAACACACCCGGAGATCGCCCAGGATGTTCTTCGATAGCTGGTCCGGCCTGCTCAGGGTCGTCGTGGTCGGGCCCTTGGCCTACGTCGCACTGATCCTGTTCCTTAGGATCTCGGGCAAGCGCACCCTGACCAAGCTGAACGCGTTCGACCTCGTCGTGACCGTGGCGCTCGGCTCGACCCTATCCTCCATCGTCCTGACCAAATCTGTCGCGCTGCTGGAAGGGGTGCTCGCCCTCGCGACCCTCATCGGGCTGCAGTACCTGATCACCTGGTCGAGCGTCCGCTCGGCGCGGGTCAGGTCGCTGGTCAAGGCCGAGCCGACGTTGCTCGCCCACCAAGGGCAACTGGTCGAAGGCGCGATGCGCCGCCAGCGCATGACCCAAGACGACGTGCTCTCGGCCCTGCGTTCGGAGGGCCTCGATGACCTCTCGCAGGCCGCCGCGGTCGTGCTTGAGACAGACGGCTCGATCAGCGTGCTCAAGACGCTGTCCGACCGCGTGGACGGCCTGACCGGCGTCTCTCTGCCGGAGGAGTTCCAACCTGCCGAGCGCCTCTCGTGAAGTCCTTCGTCCGTTATACCCTCATCCTACTTTCCGCTGTTCTCGCCGCCGCCAGCCTGATCCCGTTGATCCCCACCGAGTGGTGGGCGGTGCGGCTGCTCGACTTCCCGCGCCTACCCTTCGCCGTCGGCTCGTCGGTCGTCGGTCTGGCCTTGTTCCCCTTCCTCAAGGGATCTCCGAGGTCGACCCTTCCGGCTCTTGCGCTCGCAACCCTCGCGCTTGCGGTCAACGCCTGGATCCTGTGGCCTTATCGGCCCACGGGCGGCATGCGGGTCGACGCATGCCCGGTCGAGCGCCGGCTCTCGGTGCTGATCGCAAACGTACAATTTGGGAATCGAAATGCCACGCCCCTGGTCGAAGCCGTGGCGCGGGAGGAGCCCGACCTGTTCCTCGCGATGGAGACCGACGCGTGGTGGGACGAGGCCTTGAAGCCCGTGCTCGCGTCGATGCCCCATGCCCTGCAAAGGATCACGGGTTCGTACTACGGCATCCACTTCTTCTCGCGGCTGCCCCTGGTGAACGGCGGCATCCGGCATCTCGGAGGGCAGGACACTCCGGCTGTCGTGACCGGCGTCACCCTGCGCAGCGGCGAGGTCATCGACTTCATCGGTCTTCACCCGAAGCCGCCGCAGCCCTGGCAATCCGCTCGCGGACGGGACGCCCAGCTCTACGCAGCGGCGTCTGTGCTGCGCCAACGGGCCGAGCCCGGCGTCCTCGCCGGGGACCTCAACGCCACGCCGTGGGAGATCGCGGTGGAGCGCATGGCCAGGCTGTCCGGGCTCATCGACCCGCGCCGCGGCTACGGCTACGTCGCGACCTGGAACGCGCACTCGTCCTGGCTGCGCTGGCCGCTCGACCAGGTCTTACACGAGGGCGGCTTCGCGACGGTTTCCGTCGAACGCCTCGACGCCTTCGGCTCGGATCACTTCCCCTACCTCGTGCGTCTATGCCGCCGGACCGGCAAAACCCCGATGACACCTGTTCAGCAGAGCGCCGAGGACGTCGCCAAGGCCAACGCGGTGCTTGCAGCGGCGGGGACGACCGAACGACTGCAGTCCCGATGAACCTACGTGCCGCAAACGGCCTCGCAGCCCGCCTCGAAGCGGGTCGGAGACACCCATGATCTCGATCTTCGACCTGGCGGCGATGCTGCTGACCCTCTCGGCCCTGTTCGGCTGGCTGAACCGCCGCTTCCTACGGATGCCGCACACCATCGGTCTGCTGGTGATGGGGCTGCTCGCCTCGCTCTCGCTCGTCGGCCTCGACCTCGCCTTCCCGGCCCAGCACCTCTACGCGGACCTCACCCAGGTGCTCGGCCAGGTCGACTTCACCGACGTGGTGATGAACGGCATGCTGGCGTTCCTGCTGTTTGCCGGCGCCATGAGCCTCGACCTGCGCATGCTCCGCGACCGAGCCTGGGCCGTCGCGACGTTGGCGCTGGTCGGCACCCTGATCTCCACGGCCATCGTCGGCGGCGCGTTCTGGCTGGCCGCTGACCTCATCGGCAGGCCGGTCCCGCTCGCCTGGGCTTTCGTCTTCGGATCGCTGATCAGCCCGACCGATCCGGTCGCGGTGCTGGCCACGCTCAAGAACGTGAAGGTCCCCGAGGCATTGGAGGTCGAGATGCAGGGCGAGGCCCTGTTCAACGACGGCATCGGCATCGTGCTGTTCACGGTGCTGGTGGCCTTCGCCGCGGGCTCGGGCGGGGAGACCACGAGCGCCGGTGGCGTGGCCAAGCTGCTCGTGCAGGAGGCCGGCGGCGGCCTCGTCCTCGGGGTGGTCACCGGCTACGTCGCCTACCGGGCGATGCGCGCCATCGACGACTTCCCGGTCGAGGTACTGATAACCCTGGCGCTGGTCGCCGGGACCTACGCGCTCGCCCAGAAGCTCCACTTCAGCGGCCCCCTCGCGGTGGTCGCCGCAGGGCTCCTTGTCGGCGACCGGGCCCCGCGCGACGCGATGAGCGAGCGGACGCAGGGCTACGTCTCGGCGCTTTGGACGCTGATCGACGAGGTGCTGAACTCGGTCTTGTTCCTGCTGATCGGGCTGGAGGTGCTGGTGCTGCGCTTCGAGCTCGGTGGGCTGGCGCTCGCAGCCTGTGCGGTGCCCATCGTCCTCGTCGCCCGGCTGGTGGCCGTCTCGACCCCGCTTCTCATGTTCCGCTGGGGCGGCAACCTCTCGCCGCGCAACGTGCCGTTCCTCACTTGGGCGGGGGTGCGCGGCGGCATCTCGGTGGCGCTGGTGCTTTCCATCCCGGAGAGCGACGCAAAGCCCGCGATCCTGGCGGCGACCTACGCGGTGGTGCTCTTCACCATCATCGTCCAGGGCTCGACGCTCGGCATTGTGGCACGGCGCACGCTGCGCGTCGGCTGAGAGACGACGCCTACGGCACCGGCCCGCGTCGGCCGGTACACCTCCATCGGATATCGTAACCCCACATGGTCTTCACCGTCCTCCTCGTCCTCATCCCGATCTCGGCGGCGCTGAAGTACCTCGTCGGGGCCTCGCCGCTCTTGGTGTTCGCCTCCAGCGCGCTGGCCATCGCCGTCCTGGCGGAGTGGGTCCGACGCGCCACCGACCAGCTTGCCGACCGGGTCGGGCCTGCCATCGGCGGCCTGCTCACCGTCAGCTTTGGCAGCATCGCCGAGCTCGTCCTCGCTCTGTTCGTGCTCCTGCGCGGCGAGGCCGCGGTGGTGCAGGCGCAGATCGCCGGCTCGATCATGGGGACCAGCCTGTTCGGGCTCGGTCTCGCCATCATCGTCGGCGGGGCGACGCGGGAGCGGCAGAAGTTCAGCGCGGAGCGCGCCGGCTTGCTGTCGACCCTGCTGATCCTTGTCGTCATCGCCCTGCTGCTGCCGGCCGTGTTCGACTTGAGCGGACGCATGTCCGGCCAGGGCAAAACGCTGAGCATCACCGACGAGGAGGTCAGCCTCGGCGTCTCAGTCGTTCTGCTGCTGCTCTACCTCGCCAACCTCGCGTTCACGCTGGTCACCCACCGCGACGTGTTCTCGAACGACAAGGGTAGCGGTGAGGCGGACTGGAGCCTGTCGTTCGCCATCGGGGTCCTGATCGCCGCGACGGTCGCCATCGCCTTCGAGTCCGAGATGCTCTCGGGGACGATCACTGAGGCTGCCGGGAGCCTGCACCTCTCGCCTATGTTTCTCGGCGTGATCGTGCTGGCCCTGGTCGGCACGGCCGGCGACCTGTTCGCGGCGGCGTGGTTCGCCCATGAGGATCGCATGGGCCTCGTGCTAAACATCTGCATCGGTTCGGCCATCCAGGTGGCGCTGGTGCTGGCACCGCTGCTCGTGATCATCTCATGGGCGCTCGGCCACCCGATGTCGCTGGTGTTCTCGAACCCGCTGCACCTCTTCGGCATCGCGAGCACCGCCTTCATCGTCAACGCCATCGCTCGCGACGGCGAAACCACGTGGTTCGAAGGCCTCCTGCTGCTCGGGGTCTACGTCCTGTTCGGCCTGGCCTTCTTCTTCGCGAGCCCGGCCTGACCCCAGTATGGCACCGCGCCATCCAAGGTAGCGAGGGGGGCGCAAGGTCGACCGGCGTCACCATTCCCATGACGGCGCTGGTGGCCTTGCCGGCGAATGGAGTGCTGCCTACGCGGCGTCGGGATGCCGGCGACAGCGTGCGCCCGTGATCCTGGCCATCGCCGATGCGCTCCGCCACCGTAGTTGATGCCGCCCTGTCAAGCCGTCTCCACGGTCGTTAGGCCGCGTATCCGCATCACGACCCGCCGTCTGAATGCGTAATGCGTTCACCTCAAGCATCGTGCTTCGCGTAGTCATTCTATACCGGTACAAACCGAGGGCAGTGACTGCATGGTCTGTTACGTAGTGTTTTAGCCCGACGAATATGGAACTGTCGTAGTTCCAACGCCGTTCTTAAATTATGCAAAACATCTCCGGAAATTCTTTGCGCATGAATAAGATTGCTCTTGTTGCGACGGCAGCCTTGGGCCTTGGCGTATTAGCATCGCCATCCGCTGAGGCTCGTGGCTTCGGTCATGGTGGTGGCTTCGGCCACGGTGGGTTCGGTCACGGTGGCGGTTTTGGCCGTGGTGGGTTCGGTCACGGCGGGTTCGGTCGTGGCTTCGGCGGCGGGTACAGGGGAGTCGGTTTCGGACGCGGAGGGTTCGGTCGCGGTTTCGGCGGATACAGGGGCGTCGGCTTCGGCGGCGGTTATGGTCGTGGCTATGGCGGGTACCGCGGTGGGTATGGCCGCGGATACTACGGTGGCGGCTACGGGCGCCGGGGTATCGGACCGGGTGCGGTGATCGGGCTTGGCATCGCCGGTCTCGCAGCGGGTGCCATCGCATCGAACGCCTACGGTGGATATGGTTACGGCGGATACGGCTACGCTCGTCCGGTCGGCTACGGCTACGGCGGTGGTTATGGTGGTGGCTATGGCTACGGCCAGCCAGTCGGCTACGGCTACGGCGGCGGCTACGGGTATTCGCCCTACGGCTGCGGGTACTGACCTCCAAACCAAATTGATATTGGGGTCGCCTTCGGGCGGCCCTTTCTTTTTCGGGAACGTCCGCTTGCGTTCCGCTCGTCAAGACAGAGATCTACGGCCGAAACGGGTGGATTTCTGTCAGTCTGCTTTGGATGCGATTGCCAAAAAAGCTGACGCCGGACTCGCGCGTCAATCCTCGAACGCATGAAGGATGGCGGCTACGACCTAACGCGGAGGCGGTGCCACAGATTCTTCCAACCTCGAAGGCTTCCGTTTCCTGCGCCGCCGGGCCACGACCTTTCGGAGGGCGCGAGAAAGTGCCTCGACCGAGTACGGCTTGTGAAGGAGTTCGAAGCCCTTCGTACCCTTGTCGGCGAGCACGTGGCTGTAACCGGAGGCCAACAGCACCGGCAGGTCACCATGCCGTCTGTGGATCTCGCGAGCGAGGTCGATGCCGTCCATGCCGGGCATGACCACGTCAGAGAACACGACGTCGAACCTGTCGGCGTCCGATCCCAGCTCGGCCAGTGCCTGCTCCGCGTCCGAAGCCCAGACCGTGAGGTACCCGAGCTCCGCCAGCGTCTGGGTGGCGAAGGATCCGACCGCGATGTTGTCCTCGACGACGAGCACGCGGGTGCCATGACCATCGACCAGAGGCTCGGGTTCCGCCGTGTCAGGGACCCGTGCTTCGCCGTCCACCCTCGGCAGGTATAGGGTGAAGGTCGTGCCGAGACCTATCTCGCTGTCGACGAGAACCTCGCCTCCGGTTTGCTTGACGAAGCCGAACACCTGCGACAGCCCCAGTCCCGTTCCCTGGCCAACGGCCTTCGTGGTGAAGAACGGCTCGAAGATCTGCTCCAGGCGATCGGCCGGGATGCCCGTGCCGGTGTCGGAGACGGAAACGGCGACGAACCGGCCAGGAAGGGGGGGGGCGCAATCCGCCGGCCGGTATTGCGTCGACCGACTGGATGCGGATGACGAGACGGCCCTCGCCGCCCATCGCATCGCGCGCATTGACCGCCATGTTCACCAGCGCCGTGTCGAATTGGCTCGGGTCGGCGTCGGCGAGACAGGCTTCGTCGGGAAGCTCCGTGGTGATCGCGATGCGCGCGCCCATCAGCGTTCCGAGCATCTCGGCGATGGCCTTGACGCTCTGACTGACGTCGAAGACCTCCGGCTTGAGAGCTTGGCGACGGGCGAAGGCGAGGAGCTGACCGGTGAGCTTCGCGGCCCGGGCGACCGTGTCGGAGATCGCCCCGATGTACCGGACGCGGCGCTCCTCCGGGAGGTTCGGTCGCTTCAGGAGGTCGGTGGACGACTTGATCACGGTCAGCAGGTTGTTGAAGTCGTGCGCAACGCCGCCGGTCAGTTGGCCGACAGCCTCCATCTTCTGCGACTGCCGGAGGTGCTCCTGCGTCTTGGCAAGGATGGATTGCTCGCGCAGCCGCTCGGTCACGTCCGTTACGAACTGGTAGCAGCCGATGCGCTCGCTATGCTGGTTCTGCAACGTGCGGAAGCTGACCTCGTAGTACGGGCGCTCCCGGTTCGGGTCGCCGAAATCCTCGACGAAGGTAGTTTCCTCCCCGGCGAGGCCACGCCCCCAGCCTAGCTTGACCTGTTCGAGTTGCTCCGGCTGGTCGGCCAGCAACGCCAGCAGGTTGTCGCCGACCTTCGGCCGGATGCCGTAGACGCGCTCGAACTCGTCGGCGTTGGCCTTGTTCAGGGCGAGGATGCCGTAGTCGAGGTCGCAGGCCATCATCATCACGTCGGTACTCTCGACGATGGTCGCGAGCAGGTTGCGCTCAGCGGTTCTGGAGGCGAGTTCGGCCTCCCGCTGCTTCTCGGCCGTAATGTCGCGTCCGCTGCAGTAGACGAGGCCATCCTCCGGCACGCCGATCCACGAGATCCAACGATAGGACCCGTCCTTGCACCGGTAGCGGTTCGCCTCCCTGGCGAGCCGTTGTTCCTGCAGGACCTCCCGGAAATTGGTTCGGGTGCGTTCGAGGTCATCGGGATGCAGAAGATCCCAGATCGGCGTACGAGCGACCTCGGATTCCGACCATCCCAGCAGGGTTTCCCAAGCCGGGTTCGACGTCTCGAAGTAGCCGTGCTCGTTCAGTCCGCCCATGAGGTCGGGGGAAAGGGCCCAGGTCCGACCCCGCACCTGTGTGCGCTCGATGACCCGGCGTTCGAGGTCTGCGTTCACGGCGTGCAAGTCGGCCTCGGCTTGCCTCAACTCGGTGACGTCGTGGAAGACGCCGACCATCCGGAGGTGGCCGTCGTCCTGTATTGGCTTGTTGGAGCTACGCACGATCCGGATCGTGCCGTCAGGGCGCGTGACCCGATAGTCGGCCACGACCTCGGTACCGTTCGCGCGGGCAACCTCGGTCAACGCATAGGCGCGCTCAACATCGATTTTTTCCAGTCGTGTAAACACCTCGTCCTGATGAACCGGCCCGTCCGCGGCGAGCCCGAAAATCTCACGGCTCCTCGCATCCATCTCGACCGCACCGGTGACGGTGTCCCACTCGAAGATGCCCAGCTTTGCGATGTCGACGGCAAGGGATAAGCGGTCTTTGCTTGCCCGGGTCGCCGCGCGGGCGATCTCAATGTGCTCGGGCGCGGGTTGGCCGGATGCTTGGGCGTCGCCATCCCCGACGCCATGGGTTTCGTGTCCAATCGGCATAGGGTCAGCGGACCTTGTGCCCGATGGCAAGGCGAGCCTGTTCCTTCAGCAGGAAGTCCGGTTCGCTCCGTTCGAGCATTCTCAAGGCCGCCCGGACGACCTCGCTCACGCTGCCGTATTGCCCGGAATGCACGCGCTCGCCCAGAAACGCGTGTTGCTCAGGTGTCACCGAGACGGTGATGGTTTTTCGTACGGCCATCTCCGACTACTACCAGACTATGACACCTGCTTACAGCATGGCTTCTCCGCATGCGGACCGGCCTGTCGATGTTCCAGGGAGGGTATCCCACACGGCTCCTGGAACCTGATACGTCAGTCTGACGCCTTGAATGAGTCGCGAGCCGAAAGGCTGCTCGGGGTGGATTCCTGCCTGTCTGCTTTCGGCCGGAATATATGAAAAGCAGACGCTTTTTCGAAGATTGATGAGATGCAAAAAATTCAGCGACCGTTGGCGCTCAAGCTCGACATCAAGTTTCTGATTGGGATCGACAATGCAGCATCCACTCAGGGCGCATGCTGCTGTTCTCAGTGTTCTCCGGTGCAATGATCCGCTTTGAGGACCAAAGTTCCGTTTTAAAAAACTCTAGGTTTACTAATTACACCTCATCGAGGCTGAAATTGAGCCGTTGCGGGGAACGCCGGGTTTCGGCTCGATCCGGTAGAGGCGCTGAACCCGATTGCCTGACCAAGGGCAAATTGCGCTGAGGTGGGCCACTTGCGTGAGGGTAAGGGCGACGAGAGGGATCGCAGCGTACCTTAACTCCTCAAGCGTTCCGATGATGCCTGGCCACTGTCCGGGCGACCGCGATCAGAAGGGCACGATCCTCCGGCCGCTCCAACGCGTGCCAGAGCTTCATGAGTTCCCCGGCGTCCGCGAGGTGGGCCGGGGGCGGTTCCTCCCCCTGCAACGCCTTCACAGAGCAGTCGAGGATGCCGGCTATCTTCAGGAGGAAGTCGTGGCGGGTGGGCATGTCTGCGCGGTCCTTGCGAGGGAAAGCCGGCGAGTTCGCACTAGGCGGCTGGGTCTTCCAGACGGTCGCAGTCGAGCAGGCGCACCCCGCCCGGCACGACCAGCAACGCCCTTTCGCGGTCGAGCCGCGTCAGCAGCCGGCCGACCGTCTCGATCGTGAGGCCGGGATGGTCGGCGATGTCATGGCGACCCATCGGCAGAGCCAGGGTCACGGAGGTCCGCCCTATGCGGGCGTAGCGCCCGCGCAGGCCGAGCGGGAAGCCCGCGACCTTCTCCTCCGCTGTGAGACAGGAGAGCAGGTTCATGTGGTGGTTGACGAGATCAAGCTCGTAGCCGGCCCGCTCATGCAGCTCCGCCATGAGCGGGCACGGCATTCGACCGTCCGACGCGGTGTCGTACTTCCTGCCTTGAACCACATGAACGCTCCGGTCGAATCGAGGGTATCGGTCAGATCTCGACTTGGAATGCCGCCAGAGGTGCCTCGATCAGGAATGCGAACCCCGTCGACGGGTACGACAGCTCGACCACGCCCCCGACCTGGCCGGCGAGCCCGCGCTCGATCAGACGGCTGCCGAACCCCTTGCGCGTCGGCGGGACGACCGGCGGGCCCCCCTCCTCGATCCAGGTCAGGCGAAGCCTCGGTTCTCCGACGGTGCCCCTGACCTGCCAGCCGAGGGTGACCCGGCCGGAGAGGTTCGAGAGCGCGCCGTACTTGACGGCGTTCGTCGCGAGTTCGTGCAGCATCAGCGACAGCGACAGCGCGACCTTGGCACCGATCCGCACCTCGGGCCCCGAGATGTCGAAACGCTCAGCCGCATCGAGATGCATGTCGAGCGCGCGCCGCACCACGTCGAGGATTGGACCGCTTCCCATGCCACCATCAAGGAGTAGGTCATGGGATTGGCCCAGCGCGGCGAGACGCCCGGCGAGGATGTCGCTCGCGACCTTCACGTCGTCGGTCGAACGCATCGTCTGGGTAGCGATGGCCTGGACCATCGCGAGCAGGTTCTTGAAGCGGTGGCCGACCTCGCGTGTCCGGAGCTGTTGCTGCTCCTCCGCCGCGATCCGGGCCAGTTCGGCGCGCCCTCGCTCCGCTGCGGCTCGCGCGAAGACGATGTCCCGGTCCGTCCAGTCGCGCGGATCGGCGTCGTGCAGGCACAGGACGCCGACGAGGCGCCCTTCCATCATTGCGGGCACGTCGAGGAGCGAGGCGATGCCGTGAAGGCCGAGTTCCGTCGCCTTCGACGCCGTCCGGGGGTCCGTGCGGACGTCGGGGATGACCACGGCCTCGCCGCGGCGCAGGTCGTCGGCGTAGGCGCCGTAACACATGAAGGGATGACGCCCTGCGACGCTGCGCTGACCGGGGCGCGTCCAATCCCGCTCGAAGGCGATGATCCTTCCTGACGGGTCGATGGTCCCGTAAGCCGCCCGCGACAGGTCGAGGGCGCGCCCGGCCATCTCGGCGACCCGGGCACCGACCTCCGAGGGGTCGGCGATGCCTAACAGACGTTCGCCCAGGGTCGTGAGCTCGACCTGACGCGCCGCATCCCGCCTCGCCTCCGTCTGGTCCCGGGAAACGGCCAGCAGTCGGTCCGGCCGACCGTCCGAACCGGCGATGGGGGTGACCATCACGTGCCAATACTTGGATACACCGCGCTTGGTGTCGGCCCACCCCTCGAAACGGGCGGGGGTTCCCGCCCTTGCCGTCGACACCGCCTGACGGGCCTTGGCGCCGTCGGCCCCCGTCCATGACCGATGCCAGGGGGACCCGGCGATGGCGGCGAAGTCGTCGATCCCCATGAGGTTCATGCCCGGTTCGTTCATGAAGACGAGGTTGCCGTCGAGGTCGAGCACCATGATGCAATCGGGCGACGCGGTCAGGACGCCCTGGATCAACGCCTCGCTCGACCGAAGCCTCAACGCGGTCTCCTTCTCGGCGAGCGCGGCGCGGCGGGCCTCGAACAGGCTCATGACCTGGTCGCCCAAGGCAGTCAGGATCTCGGCCTGGGACAGCGTAAGACCGGTCTCGCGAGGCTCGCGGTCGATGACGCACAGCGTCCCGAGCCCATGGCCGGAAGCGGTACGCAGGGGCGCCGCCGCATAGAAGCGCATCGCGGAAGGGCCCGTGACGGCGGGGTTCGCCATCGTGCGCGCGTCCCGGGTCAGGTCCGGTATGACGAACAAGGTGGGCTCGGGCAGGGCATGGACGCAGATCGACCGGTCCAGCGGCGTCTCCATCTCTTCGAGGCCGACGCGTGCCTTGAACCACTGTCGCTTGGATGTGACGAGGGTGATCATGCCGACCGGCGTGCCGCAGAGCTTGGTCGCCAGGCGCACGATACCGTCGAAGGCCTCCTCGCCGGGCGTATCGAGGATGCCGTACCGGACCAACGTGGCGAGGCGCTCGGTATCGTCGAAGCCGTTCCGTCCCGAGGCGTGTCCGACGCACTCCCCGTTTACGTCCCGGCCGCAACCATCTCCGGCC
Organism: Methylobacterium sp. WL103; assembly: GCF_008039885.1. NCBI lineage: Bacteria > Pseudomonadati > Pseudomonadota > Alphaproteobacteria > Hyphomicrobiales > Methylobacteriaceae > Methylobacterium > Methylobacterium sp. WL103. The sequence goes on along the minus strand of NZ_VRUX01000001.1, from coordinate 16,508 downwards.
GGCGGGCTCATGGCGTGAACGCCGAGGCATGAAGCGCCGCCAGCCTCAGGTCGAGATGGCAATGGACGCCGTCGGCACCGAAGGCCAACGTGACGCTGCCATCGAGTTGTCGCCCGAGTGCATCCTCCAGGAAGCGGCGCCCGAACCCCCTGCGGGTCGGTATCCCAACCATGCGATCATGACGCTCGACCCAGTCGAGCCGAAGGCACGGGCCTCGCCCGTCGCCGAAATCGGCCGTCTCCCAGGTGACGGAGAGGCGACCGTCGATGCCGGCCAACGCCCCGACGGTCAACGCGTTCAGGGTCAGCTCGTTGAACGCGAGCCCAAGCGACACGGTGGCCTCGGGGCCGAGCCGGACCGTCGGTCCCCCCATCCCGATGCGGTCGGGCTCGGCGAAGGGCGCCAGGTTGCGCGCGATGAGGTCGCGAAGCTCGACCCCCTCCCATTGCCCCCGCTCCAGGAGGTCATGCGCGCGCGACAACGCGATCAGCCGCGTCTCGAACGCTTCCTTGAACGCGGCCGGGTCGGGCGAGCTGCGCAGGGTCTGGCTGACGAGCGATTGCACGGTCATCAGGGTGTTCTTCACCCGGTGGTTCAACTCGTCCTTGAGCCGCCGTTGTTGCCGCTCGGCCGCCCGGCGGTCGGAGATGTCGCGTGCGATCTTGGAGGCGCCGATGACCCTGCCGTCGCCATCCCGTATCGGCGACACGCGAAGGAGGATGTCGACGACGTGCCCGTCCTTGTGCCGGCGCTGGGTATCGTAGGCTTCGACGCGGTCACCGTGACGGATGCGGTCGAGGATGCGTGGCATCTCATCCCGTCGGCACTCCGGCACCAGCATCGCGATGGGCTGCCCCATCGCCTCCAGCCCGCTGTAACCGAAAAGTCGCTCGGCGGCGGCGTTCCAGGTCGAGATGCGGCCTTCGAGGGTCTTGGAAACGATGGCGTCGTCGGACGATTCGACGATGGCGGCCAGCCAGTTCTTGGCGGCGGACGCATCGGGCGTATCGACGAACATCGGCATGCACGTCCTTTGCTCCGCCGCCGTGTTGCCGTGCCAGTCCGACCGGTCGCCACGGCACGGCGTAGCGATGCCGCGACCGTTTTAAAGGTCGAGACCAACCAATCGTAACGTCACTGGGACGCCCCCGGGCGCACGCTCTTCGTCCGGCAAGAGGATCAGTACCGAACCATAACTTGGCTGTGTATATTTTACAAACAATCATTCATCGAGAAGAATAAATGACGCAAATCACCGCTTTCCAGAAGGTCGTAGTGATTTACGACCCAAATGAACGCTTCTCTGTCATGGTGCTGCGCGGCCATGTACGATGAGTGCGGCATCATTCAATCACCAGGATTCACACCCGGCAGTTCGATTTTTTGGCATAACGAATGGCGAGGCTATTGAAAAATATCAGAAAATCCCAGCAGCTCCTGTCGGCCCTGTTTGGGCCCCTCATACGCTGATCCACTACTATCATCGGGCTGCTCTGAGGGTAAAACCTTTGCACAAGGGAATTTCCTAGGTCCATAAGGGTTTTTAAACTCTTCCTCGGGCCGAACTTTGATGAAAGCTTCGCGCCAGCCGGGGATGCCACCCAAAAACATGGGGTCCTCACTACAGACCACGGATGGCCCCGGCCACCGAAGTCGCGAGCGGAGGCTGTCATGGCGGTTCAACTCAATCAGCAGGACCTGAGCTTCATCCTGAGGCAGATCCGGATCGCCGAGGCCCATGCCAGCGGGATCGACCTGACCGAACTCCGCGTCGACCCCGCCACCGGCAACCTGCTGTCGGACCGCAACCTCTACGATGCCGGCGGCGTCTGGACGGGCGATCCTGCGGCACCGCAAGCCATCCCGGACCCGCACACGCCCTACGGCCTGCGCACGGTGGACGGCACCTTCAACAACATCGTGCCGGGCCGCGAGACGTGGGGCTCGGCCGGCCAGCCGATGCCGCAGCTCCTGGATCGGACCTTCGTCAACGAACGGGATGACGTACCCTTCGACGCGAACGGTCCCGGGCCAGGGGGCATCGTTGACAACAACGACTATGGGTCCGGCCAGAGCGTCGTCGACGCCGATCCGCGCCTGATCTCGAACCTCGTCGTCGACGCCTCACTCGGCAATCCGGCGGCCATCGCCGCGGCCCTGCGCCTCGCGGGCTCGGAGACCGTCATCGACGACCAGCGAGCCATCACGGCGGCCTACGAGGCTCTGAGAGCCGTGGAGGTTGCCGATCCGACCCCGGAGCAGGCGGTCGAGTTGGCAACCCGCCGGACCGCACTCGGCACCCTGCTGGACCTGAAGGGCATCACCGTCACCGACGGGTCCATCGACAACCTGAACGTCGCCCCCGACGAGGGCTTGTCGAAGCCGTTCAATGCCTGGATGACGTTCTTCGGGCAGTTCTTCGACCACGGGCTCGACCTGATCTCCAAGGGCGGGAACGGCACGGTCTACATCCCGCTTGCGGCCGACGATCCGCTCGTGACCCATGGCGCAGACGGGATCGCGGGCTCGGGCGACGAGGTCGGGCCGCAGCAGCAGTTCATGGTGCTGACCCGTTCGACGCCCGTCGACGGCTCGCAGCGCAACGTGACGACACCCTTCGTCGATCAGAACCAGACCTACACCTCGAACCCGTCGCATCAGGTGTTCCTGCGCGAGTACGCGTTGGAAGACGGCCGTCCCGTCGCCACAGGCCGGCTGCTCGGCGGAGCGAACGACGGCCTCGCCACCTGGGCCGACGTCAAGGAGCAGGCAAGGTCGATCCTCGGCATCGACCTGCGGGATTCGGACGTCTCGGCCGTCCCCCAACTGCTCACCGACCCCTACGGCGCGTTCGTGCCCGGCGTCGACGGCCTGCCGCAGGTCATGGCCGGCATCGGCGTCGACGGCTCACCGGTCTACGCGAGCGGCACCCTGGCCGCGCCGCTCGTGCTGTCGGCCATCCAACTGCCGCCCGGCACGGTGGTCATGGGCGCGGGCGGCGTGCCGAACACCATCGAGGCCGGCGAGACGGTCGGGGCGGCGCGCACCTTCAACGCGTTCCTGGACGACATCGCCCATAACGCCGTGCCCGTCCTCACCGGCGGCGTCCTCGTGCCCGACGTGGACACGGATACCGGCAACGCGGTCGGGGTGAACCAGCAGACAGGCCGCAACCTTGCCTACGACAACGAACTCCTCGACCGTCACTATGCGACCGGTGACGGGCGCGGCAACGAGAACATCGGCCTCACGGCCGTCCACCACATCTTCCACTCGGAGCACAACCGGCAGGTCGACGCCCACAAGCTGACTATCCTGAGGGACGGCGATCTCGCCTTCGTGAACCAGTGGCTGGACGCCCCCATCACCGAGGCCACGCTCGGTTCGATCAAGGCCAGCCTGAATGCGGTCATCGGCCAGGACGCCGTCGTCGCCAGCCTTGAGGACGGAAACGCGCAGACCGGCATCGCCGGCGTCGAGCTGAACTGGAACGGCGAGCGCCTGTTCCAGGCCGGGCGCTTTGCGACCGAGATGCAGTACCAGCACCTCGTGTTCGAGGAATTCGCCCGCAAGGTCCAGCCTCAGATCGACGTGTTCGTGTTCAACTCCGTGACGGAGATCAACCCGGCGATCTTCGCTGAGTTCGCCAACACGGTCTACCGCTTCGGCCATTCGATGCTGACGGAGAACATGCCGCGCGTCGGGGCCGACGGGCAGGCGATCGACGGCAAGCTCGGCCTGATCGAGGCCTTCCTCAACCCCGTTCTCTTCACCGATCCCGGCGACAACGCCGCCGCGGGGGCGGCCGACCTCAGCGACGACGAGGCCGCCGCCGCCATCATCCGGGGCATGACGGTCGAGCGCGGCAGCGAGATCGACGAGTTCATCGTCGGCGCCGTGCGCAACAACCTGCTGGGCCTGCCGCTCGACCTCGCCGCGATCAACATCGCGCGCGGCCGGGACACCGGCACGCCCACACTTAACGAGGCCCGCGAGCAACTCTACGCCGCCACCGGCTCGACCTTCCTCACGCCGTACGCGAACTGGGTGGAGTTAGCGGCCAACCTCAAGAACTCGATGTCGGTGGTCAACTTCATCGCCGCCTACGGGACCCACGGGACGATCACGGGGGCCGAGACGTCCGAAGCCAGGCGCGACGCGGCCATGGCGCTCGTGTTCGGCGGGGTCGGGGCGCCCGATGACCGCCTCGACTTCCTCAACGCGACCGGAGCCTATGCCCCCGATGGCGGGGGAATGGGCGACGACTCCCACGGCGGCCTCGACAACATCGACCTTTGGGTCGGTGGCCTGGCCGAGAAGCAGATGCCCTTCGGTGGCCTCCTCGGGTCGACCTTCAACGCCGTGTTCGAGGCGCAGATGGAGAACCTGCAGGACGCGGACCGGTTCTACTACCTGACGCGTACGCAGGGGCAGAACTTCCTCGTCCAGCTGGAGCAGAACTCGTTCTCGAAGCTGATGCTGGCCAACACCAGCCTCTCGCAGCCCGGACCCGACGGCATCCGCGGAACGGGGGACGACATCGTAACGCGCCACATCGGCATCGACGCCTTCGCGGACTACGACTTCGAGCTGGAGGTCAACGCCGCCAACCAGGCCGACCAGAACGGAGGTGCAGCCGGCATCGACCCGACGGGCAATGATCTAGTGCTGGAGGCGATGGGCCTCGGCAAGGTCATGCGCGGCGATCCGGGCACGCCCGGCACGGAGGTGAACTACCTCCGCTTCACCGGCGGCGAGCACGTCCTCGCGGGCGGCACCAACGGCAACGACACCATCGTCACCGACTTCGGCGACGATGCGATCTGGGGCGATGCCGGGAACGACCGCATCGAATCCGGCGCGGGCGTCGACCTCGTGAACGGCGGGGACGGCGACGACATCATCACCGACTCGGGCGACACCGGGGACTTCCTCAAGGGCGAGGGCGGCAACGACGTCATCGCCAACTCCAACGGCGTCGACATCCTGATGGGCGGCACCGGCAAGGACGTCGTCTTCGTCGGCGTGGACGCCACCGAGGTGTTCGCGGGGGCGGGAGACGATTTCGTGCTCGGCGGCGACGGCACCGACCTGCTGATGGGCAACGAGGGAGACGACTGGCTGGAGGCGGGCGGAGGCTTCGACACCACGGCGGGCGACAACTCGGAGCTGTTCTTCAACTCCGCCATCAAGGGCCACGACGTCATGTTCGCCGGCGGCGACGAGCACGACTTCGACGGGGAGTCCGGCGACGACATCATGGTGCAGGGCGAGAGCGTCATGCGCAACGAGGGCATGTTCGGCTTCGACTGGGCCATCTTCAAGGGCAACGCCCGCGACGCGCACGCCGACATGAACATCCCGATCTTCACGACCGAGGAGGCGGACATCCTGCGCAACCGCTTCGACTCGACCGAGGCGCTGTCAGGCTGGGAGAACGACGACACGCTGATCGGCGACAGCCGTACCGCGGCGGACGGGCTGGCCGAGGAGCCGGGCGGGGCCACCGTGGCCGCCAACGAGGGCGTGTTCTTCAACGACGGGCTCGACCAGGCCGGCATTAACCGGATCGCGGGCCTCGGCCAGATCGTCTCCGTCGGCGCGAACGGCGTGTTCGAGGCGGGCAACATCCTGCTCGGTGGGGCCGGGAGCGACCTGCTCCAGGGCAACGGCGGCGACGACATCCTCGACGGCGACCGCTGGCTCAACGTCCGCATCAGCATCCGTGGGGGGGCCAACGGCAACGGGCAGGAGATCGCGACCGTCGACAGCCTGAAGCACGTCTTCGCGGCCGGAGAACTCGACTCGCAGGACCAGCCCATCCCGTCCGCCTGGGAGGGCAAGTCCCTCTTCGAGTTGATGGTGGCACGCACCATCCGGCCCGACCAGATGCAGATCGTGCGCGAGGTCGTGACCACGGGCGCGGCGACGGACGACGTCGATACGGCCGTCTTCAACGACGTACGGGGGAACTACAGCATCACCCGCGTGGGCAACGCCCTCAGGGTGGAGCACGTCACATTCACGGACCCAGCCGTCGACGACGGCACCGACACCCTACGCAACATCGAGACGCTGAGGTTCGCGGATGGTCCGGTCAGCGTTGCGCTCGTGCGCAACCAGCCCTTCGACGCGCTGACCATCACGGAGAGCGACGCGACCGGGAATTCCGGCACGTTGCTGGCAACCCTGGTGAACCCGGCGCCCAACCGCGCCGTGACGCTGCAGTGGCAGACCCTCGACGCCAACGGCGAGTGGTCGGACGTTCCGAATGCGACCGGGAACACCTTCACCCCGGATCCACTCGCGGCAAGTGCGGAGATCCGTGTACTCGCGAAGTGGACGACCACCGGTACCCTCGGGTCTAGCGAGCAGACCACGGCATCCGTAAGGACGGCGTTCGTCGGGACCGTGAATGACGAGGACATCGACGGGTCGACGTCATCGAACGTGATGGTAGGACGCGCCGGCGACGACGACATTGCGGGCGACAACGGGAACGACCGCCTCCTCGGCGGTGGCGGCGACGACCGCCTCGACGGCGGTGCGGGCGACGATGCCCTGTTCGGCAACGCCGGAGCCGATATCCTGATCGGGCGGACCGGGAACAACACCCTCGACGGCGGGGCCGGGGACGACGAACTCTCGGGTGGCCACGGCGACGACATCATCGACGGTGGCGCGGGCGTCGCCGACGCCATGTTGGCTTCCGGCGATGTCGGTTCCTATCATTTCGTACGTACGGCCAACACCATCACTGTCACCGACGACCTCGGTTTGGAAGGGGACGGCCGCGACATCGTCACGAACGTCGAGCTGTTCCAGGACGACGGCGGCGCGATCCTCAACCTCCTCACCGGCAACAACGGCTCGGCTGACGCCGACATCGTCATCGGCAACGGCAACGGTACGTCGCTCGCGGGCGGGGCTGGCAACGACTTCGTCTTCGGCAACGGCGGCTCGGACACCGTAATCTGGAATACGGGGGATGGACGCGACGTGGTCGACGGCGGCCTCGACGGGGCGAGCGGGGACACGTTCGTCGTCAACGGCCAGGCGGGCGTGACGGAGACCTTCGCGATCTACACCCGCGCGGCCTGGGGAGCGGCCGGTAACGGCCTCGGCGGGCTCAACGCGTCAACGGAGATCGTCGTCACCCGGTCGACCCTCGCCGATGGCACCAGCGTCATCGCGGAGCTACGCGACATCGAGGAACTCGTGGTGGGCCTGCGTCCCCTGACCCAGGGTACGCCCCCGACGAACGGAAGCACGCCTGCGGGGGACATCGTCGAGGTCCATGGCGACTTCACCGGCACCAGCCTGGCCCTGAGCACCATCACGGTGGAGGGTACATCCGGGAACGACACCGTCGACATCACCGGGCTGACCTCGGCCCACCGCATCGTGTTCCGCTCCAACGGCGGCAATGACACCGTGGTGGGGACGCTGCGGGAGCAGGACGTCATCGAGCTCGCCCCGGGGGCGACGGTCGGGGATTACGCCTCGACAACCGTAAACGGCATGACGACCCTGTCGAACGGTACCCACGCCATCACCTTCGCGAGCTCGGGTACGCCCACCTTCGCGACGGTCCCCGCGCCTGCCGCAGGCGGGGCTGGAGGCGGGACCGGCGTGGTCGGCGCGTTCATGCTCACCGCGGCGGACCTCGCCGGGATCGAGAACCTCGTCCAGGGACGGCCCGCGGTCGACGGCGACGACGACACCGAGGACGCTGCTGGCGTTCGCAGCCTGTCAGGGGCCGGCAACAACCTCGATAACCCTGAGTTCGGGGCGGCCGACCAGCCCTTCATCCGGCTCACCGACGCCCATTACGGCGCCTATGATCCGGCCACGGGCAACAACGCCTTGAACCCGCTCTATGCCGGCCTCGATCCGCGCGCCATCAGCAACGTGCTTGGGACGCAGGAGGCCGACCTGCCGCACGAGGCCAACGGTTCGAACATCTTCTTCATGGCGTTCGGGCAGTATTTCGACCATGGCCTCGACTTCCTGCCTAAGAGCGCAACCAACGGGACAGTCCTGATCGATCAGCCCGGCTCCGGGCGCGCTCCCGGGACCAACAACCCGGCCGACCTGACCCGGGGAGAGGTCTCGTCCATCGTCGACGGGGTCCCCCAGCACCTCAACAAGACCTCGCCCTACGTCGACCAGAACCAGGCCTACGGCTCGCATGCCCTCGTGGGCCAGTTCCTGCGGGAGAGCGACGGCAACCAGGGCGTCGGCGTGCATCTCCTCGCAGGCGTACCCGACCCGTCGAACCCCGCGTTCAACCTGCTGCCGACGCTGCGGGAGCTCATCCAGCACCACTGGGACGCGGACACGATCTTCCACGATGCCTCGCTCCCGGGCGGAGCGGTCAGCTTCCGCACCTACTTCTCGAATTTCCCCATCTCCGACACCAAGACCGGCTCCCTGTTCAACGCGGCCGGCGCGTACGACCCGGAGGCGGTGAGCGCCTTCGCATCGAACTTCATGGGAAGCGGCAACGCACTGCTGCTCGACACGAACCCCTTCGTCAGCCTGCTCGACCACTACGTGGCCGGCGATGGCCGTGCGAACGAGAACGTGTCCCTGACCGCCATGCACACGATCTGGGCGCGCAACCACAACTTCCACGTCGAGAACCTCGTGGAGGCCGGCTTCCAGGGCACGCCGGAGGAGGTGTTCCAGGCTGCCAAGATGATCAACGAGGCCGAGTACCAGCGCGTGGTCTTCGACGAGTTCGCGGATCAGCTCATCGGCGGCATGAAGGGAGGTGGCACGCACGGCCACAGCGGTTACAACCCGGACGTCGACGCACGGATCTCGCACGAGTTCGCCTCCGCGGTTTATCGCGTCGGGCACTCGCTGATCGGCGAGACCCTGACGGTCATCGGATCCGACGGTCAGCCGCGGCAGGTCGCGCTGTTCGACGCCTTCCTCAATCCCTCGAATGCCCCGGACGTCTTCACGGCGCCCCTACCCCCCAGTTACGTGCCGCAGCCGGGCTACGCCCAGCTTGGTGCCAACGCCATCCTGGCGGGCGTCGCGACGCAGCCGGCCGAGGAGGTCGACTTCAACATCGTCGATGCCGTGCGCAACGACCTGGTGCGGATCAACGCCGACCTCTTCGCCTTCAACGTGGCGCGCGGTCGCGACGTCGGACTGGGTACCCTGAACCAGGTCCGGGCCGACCTGCAGGCGTCGGCCGATCCCTACATCCACGAGGCGGTGGGCTTCGCCGGCGACCTCAGCCCTTACACGTCCTGGGCGGACTTCCAGGCTCGAAATGGCCTGAGCGACACGGTCATCGCACAGTTCAAGCAGGCCTACCCTGACCTCGTGCTTGTGACGCCTACGGAACGCACGGCCTTCGTTGCCGCCAATCCGGATATCGAGATCCACCAGCGGGCGGACGGCAAGGAATACGTGTCGGGCATCGACCGCATCGACCTCTGGGTCGGCGGCTTGGCCGAGCAGCATGTCAACGGCGGAGTGGTGAGCCAGACCTTCTGGGTCGTGTTGCACGAGCAGTTCGACCGACTGCAGGAAGGCGACCGGTTCTATTACACCGACCGGTTCGACAATTTCGATTTCTACCAGAACATCGTGGACGGTCAGAACTTCTCGGACATCGTCGCCCGCAACACAGGCCTGACCGGCTTGCAGGAGGACATCTTCGCGGTCAGCGACGAGGACCAGCCCGACGCAAGCGGCGACGGCGGCACGGTCGGCGGCGTTCCTGGCGATACGGTCGACGATGACGACGACGCCGGCGAAGACGACGACGACGATACCACGGGCTCCGTCGACACCGATGACGAGACAGGTGCGGGGACCGGCACGGGAGGGACGCCGACCGGTGGCGGCGACGACACCGATGACGGTGAGGGCGATGCGGACGCGGAAGTGGACGATGGTCCTCGGTCCGGCACGGGGAACGGCACCGGCGGGACCGGGACGGGTTCCGGTGGGACGACCGGGGGTGGATCGGGCACCGGCTCGGGGGCTGGAGCCGGGACGGGAGGGACGCCAGACGTCGGCGACGACGACAGCGATGACGAGGACGACGACACGGTCGCAGACAATGACGACGATGGCCCAACCGGCACGGAGGATTCCGGTGACGACGAAGGCGAAGGCACCGTCACGCCGGGAGGCGGTACGACCGGAGGCGGGACCGCGGGCGGGGATGGAACGGGGGGCGGGACGATCCCTCCGGTCGTTCCCGAGACGACCCCCCGTCTCGTTGCGGGCACCGCCAACGACGACGTCCTGGTCGGCACCGACGGAGCCGACACGGTCCTCGGGCTCGGCGGCGACGACAACGTCCTGTCCGGCGAGGGGGCTGACGTGGTCCGGGGCGGCGACGGGAACGACTTCGTCGACGCCGGCGGCGGCCGCGACGTGGTCTTCGGCGGAGCGGGCGCGGACGATATCCTCGCGGGCGGCGGCGACGACATGGTCTACGGCGACGGCGGCGCGGACCGCATCCTCGCCGGGGCCGGCAACGACCTCGTGACCGCGGGCGCCGGCAACGATGCCGTCATCGGCGGCGACGGCAACGACCTGTTCGTCGCCGAGGTCGGGGATGGCGACGACAGCTACTGGGGCGACGAGGTCGGCGGCGGCACCGGCAGCGACACGCTCGACATGTCGGCCATCACCGCCAACATCACGGCCAACCTCGGCACCGGGCTAGCCGGGCGCGGCAGCGTCGCCAGCGGCCAATCCGGGTCCGATACACTCTGGGGCGTCGAGAACGTCGTGACCGGATCGGGCGCCGACCACATCACGGCGAGCGATGCGACGAACGTGATGGATGGTGGCCTCGGGGCCGACACCTACCACTTCCAGTCGGCGGCCGCGGCCAACGGCGACACCATCGCGAGCTTCCAGCCCGGCGACAGGGTCGATCTCAGCGGCATCGACGCGAACCAGGGCGCGGCCGGGAACCAGGCGTTCACGCTCGCGACCGGGGCGGCCTTCACGGGGGTCGGGCAGTTGCTCGTCACCCAGGAGAGCCGGGCCGACGGGGACTACACCGTCGTCGCGGGGAACACGGGGGGCGATGCGGCACCCGAGTTCAAGTTCGCGATCAAGGGGACGCCGGCCGCCACGGCGGCGGACTTCGCGCTCTGACGTCGGTCGGGCCCCGCGTAGGGGCCCGATCCGTCCACCCGGCCGCCAGGGGACCTCGACATGCGCACCAAGGACCAGAAGCAACTTGCCAAGAAGCGAAGCACCGAGCGGCTCACCCGGCATTTCGGGCTACCGTTCGTCTTCCTCTTCGGGATGTCGGGCATCATCAACGTCCTGGCGCTGACCGGGTCGTTCTACATGCTGCAGGTCTACGACCGCGCCCTGCCGAGCGGCAGCCTGCCGACCCTCGTCGGCCTGTCGACGCTCGCCATCGGCCTCTATCTGTTCCAGGGCATGTTCGACGTCCTGCGCCAGCAGATCCTCGTCCGGATCGGGGCGCAGCTCGACCGCCGCATCGCCCCGCTCGCCCAGCGGGTCTCCATCGACATGCCGCGCTTCGGGTTCTCGGCGGCCGAGTCGATGGAACGCAGCCGCGACGTCGATACGGTGCGCGGCTTCCTCGGAAGCCCGGGCTTAGTGGCGCTCTTCGACCTGCCCTGGACGCCGGTCTTCCTCGTCTTCGTCTACATGCTGCACCCCTGGCTCGGCATGCTGACCATCGCCGGCGCCGTCCTGCTCACGTTCCTCACCATCCTGACTGAACTGATGACCCGGCGGTGGACCGGGGCGACGATGCAGGCCGTGGTGGCGCGCAACGCCATCGGCGACTCGAACGCCCGCAACGCCGACGTCCTGAAGGCGATGGGGTTCTCGGAGCGTGCGGTGGACCGGTATCGCCTGGCCAACAACGAGCACCTCGAACTCCAGACCCGGACAACGGATATCGCGGGCACGTTCGGCGCGATCTCCCGCGTCCTGCGCATGATCCTGCAGTCGGCCGTGCTCGGGCTCGGCGCCTACCTCGTCATCGGCGGGGAGCTCTCGGCCGGCGCCATCATCGCGGCCTCGATCACCTCGGCCCGCGCCCTGGCGCCCATCGACCAGACCGTGGGCAACTGGAAGGCCATCTCGGTGGCCCGCACCGCCTTCGGGCGGCTCAGGGAGACGCTCGTCGCCCTCTCAGGCGTCGATCGGCCGATGCCGCTGCCGATGCCGCAATCGTCCCTGCGGGTCAATTCGGTCACCGTCGCGGCGCCCGGATCGGGGCGGGTGCTGCTGTCCGACGTCGGTTTCGAGCTCAACGCCGGCCAGGCGCTCGGCGTCATCGGCCCGAGCGGCGGCGGCAAGACCACCCTCAGCCGGGCGCTCACCGGCATCTGGCCGGTGCTGCGCGGCGGCGTCCGCCTCGACGGCGCCGACCTGCCCCAATGGGACGAGGAGAGCCTGGGCCGCATCATCGGCTACCTTCCCCAGGAGGTCTGCCTGATGGACGCGACGGTCGAGGAGAACATCTCCCGGCTGGCGGAGAACCCCGAGCCCGCCCTCGTGGTGGCGGCCGCCCGCGCCGCGGGGGTCCACGAGATGATCCTGCGGATGCCCGACGGTTACCGTACCGAGCTCGGCCCATTCGGCACCTCGCTGTCGGGCGGCCAGCGCCAGCGCATCGGCCTCGCCCGGGCCCTGTACGGCAATCCCTTCCTGCTCGTGCTCGACGAGCCGAACTCCAACCTCGACGGCGAGGGCGAGGCGGCGCTGGCGGCCGCGATCCTCGGCGTCCGCGCCCGGGGCGGCATCGCCGTGGTCATCGCCCACCGTCCGAGCGTGCTCGCCGCCGTCGACGTCGTCGCGGTCATCCAGGACGGCAAGCTCACCGCATTCGGGCCCAAGGAGGCCATCCTCGGCAAGGCTGCAAGGGAGCGCTCCTCCGTGGAGCGGGTGACGGCATGATGATCGAGACGAAGGGCACGAAGACCGGGACATCCCGTTCGGACGAGGCCACGAAATACGATGCCCAAGGCGCCAACGCGAAGTCGGGGACGCCGTACTACCTGGCGCTCGCCGTGGCCTCGCTGGCCGCGTACCTGAAGTCGCTGTTCAACTCCCCGGTACATGCCGAGGCCGAGGCGGAGGAGGTCGCCCCGCAGCCGAGGCCCGGCCCGAAGCTGGTCGCCCTGACACCTTCGGAACAGGACCCGGCTGCCAGGGAGCCCGATGGCCGCCCCGCCGGAACGTCCGGGGTGGCACCCCGGTCCGAGGCGCCGGCCTCGGAGTACGACTCCCCGGCCTTCCTCCGCACCAAGACCCTGCAGTTCGCCAAGCCCGATCCCCAACCGAACCTCAACGACTTCAAGGCATCCCCGGTCATTCCGACGCCGGAGAACGACAACGGCGGCGCTGCCTCCGGCGGTGGCGGTGGCGGTGGCGGTGGTGGTGGCGGCCGGGACGAAAGGCCATCGGATGCCGGGCAAGACGAAGACGGTCCGCGTTCGGAGAACGGCGTCGACGCACCCGTATCGTCCACCGAGGGGGTCGGCTCACCCACATCCGAGCATTCCACCGGACCTGGGCGGGATGCCGGCCGGGAAGATGCGGCGAATCCCGCCGGTGGCGTAGGCCGGCCTGCCGACGAACCCCGCAATACGGGTGGTGGCGGTACCGTTCCCCCCAACGACAACCTGCCGCTGGAGGATGCAACGGGTGGAACGGACGGGCGACGCAACCGCGCCCCGATCTCGTCGGGGCCCGTTCTCCTGGCGAACACGACGGGTTGCGCCCTCCTCGCCATCGCGATGACGGACCTCCTCCGCAACGTCCGGGATCCGGACGGCGACGTACTGTCGGTCCGCAACGTCTCGGTCTCCTCGGGGGCGCTGTCCCCGGACGGGGACGGATGGGTCTTCGACGGCGACGCGGTCGGTCCGGTCACCATTACCTACGAGGTGACGGACGGCGAGCTCTCGATCACCCAGACGGCCAGCTTCAACGTCGTCGAGCGCAACCAGGTGACCGGTTCGAGCGGCGACGACATCATCCTCGGCACCCTCTGCGCGGACGCAATCGACGGGGGTGCCGGCAACGACATCATCGACGCCCGTGCCGGTTCAGACCTGATCGATGGTGGCCTGGGCGACGACCACATCGTCGGGGGCGCCGGTGACGACACCATCCTCGGCGGGGCCGGAGACGACGTCATCTTCGCCGGTTCGGGCGCGGACGTGGTCTCCGGAGGGACCGGAAACGACCGCATCTTCGGGGAGGAAGGCGACGACATCCTCTTCGGCGATGCCGGCGACGACCTCCTGGAAGGTGGGGACGGAAACGACATCCTGACGAGCTCGACCGGGAGCGACATGATTTTCGGCGATGCCGGCAACGACCGGATCGATGGCGGCGAAGGCAACGACCTGGCTTTCGGCGGCCTTGGTCGGGACGTGGTGGCCGGAGGCGCCGGCGACGACCGCCTGGAAGGCGGGGAAGGCGACGACGTCCTCTCGGACGAGGCCGGGCGCGACCTTGTCCTGGGACAGGAAGGGGACGACGTCATCGTCGCCGCGCTGGACGGGGAGCACGACCTTTTCGATGGCGGGCCTGGTCGGGATACGCTCGATCTCACCGCCACGACCTCGGGCGTCACGGTCGACCTGGCCGCCGGCACTGCGGTCGGTTCGGAGATCGGGCGTGACCAACTCGCTTCCGTCGAGGTAGTGCGCGGTGGATCGGGGGCGGACGTGATCACCGGCGATGCCGGCCCCAACGACCTCTCCGGGGGCGCAGGGCGGGATCGTCTTGCGGGAGGCGCCGGAAACGATTTCCTCGACGGCGGCGCCGATTCCGACACCCTGTCGGACGGCGCCGGGTCCGACATGGTCCTGGGGGGCAGCGGCGACGACGTCTTGGTCGTCGCGTCCGATGCCGAGGCCGACCGCTTCGACGGGGGGGGCGGCGAAGACACCCTCGACCTCACCGCCATGACCTCGGGCGTCGCGGTCGACCTGATGGCCGGGACCGCGGTCGGGCGGGACATCGGCACGGACGCCGTCGCATCGGTCGAGGTGGTGCTGGGTGGTTCGGGCGACGACGTGCTCTCTGGAAGCTCCGGCGGGGACTCGCTTGTGGGCGGCGTCGGGCAGGACCGCATATCCGGCGGTGCCGGTGGCGACCGCCTCGATGGCGGGTCGGGCACCGATGCTCTCTATGACGGGACCGGCTCGGACGCCGTTCTCGGTGGCGCCGACGACGACGTCCTGTCCGCCGCCCTCGACGGTGAGGCCGACAGCTTCGATGGGGGCGCCGGCGAGGATACCCTCGACCTGACCGCCACGACGGCAGGCGTCGTCGTCGATCTCGCGGCCGGCACCGCGGTTGGGGTCGAGACCGGATACGACGTCGTGGCATCCGTCGAGGCCATCCAAGGCGGCTCGGGCGCTGACGTCATCATCGGCGGCGCGGGGGCGGATGGCCTTTCCGGCGGTGCCGGGCAGGATCACATTGCGGGCGGAGCCGGAAACGATGCCCTCGACGGCGGCGGCGATGCCGATGCGCTCTCAGACGGGGCCGGATCGGACGTCGTGCTGGGCGGAGCCGGCGACGACGTCATCACGGCATCGTCCGATGGCGAGGCCGACCGCTTCGACGGTGGGGAGGGCCGGGACACGCTCGACCTGTCGGCGACGCATGCCGGGGTGACCGTCAACCTCATCCTCGGCACCTTAATCAGCGCCGAGACGGGCCGGGATCACGTCTCGGGCGTGGAGGCGGTGGTCGGCGGACACGGGGCCGATGACCTCTCGGGCGGCACTGGTGGCGTCAGCCTGTCGGGAGGCGACGGCGACGACCGCCTCGTAGGGCGTTCGGGGGACGACGTCCTCGAAGGCGGAGCGGGTCGGGACACGATCCTCGACGGAACCGGGCGCGATATCGTCCGCTCCGGCGCGGGGGATGACCGGATCGTCCTTGCCATGGACGGCGATGGCGACCTGATCGACGGTGGGGAGGGCTCCGATACCCTCGATCTCGGCGGCGCGACCGCGGACCTGCTCGTAGACCTCGTCAACGAGGTGGTGTCGGGCACCGACCTCGGCGAGGACCAGGTTGAATCGGTGGAGCGCATCGTGACTGGTTCGGGTCACGACCGCTTCGTCATCGGGGACGACGACGTCGTGCTCACGGGCGGGGGCGGGAACGACGCCTACGAGTTCCTTATGCGGCCCGGGACGCGTGAACCGACGCGGGCGGTCGAGATCACCGATTTCTCGGTCGGGGACCACGTCGACCTCCTGAACTGGTCGCTCTTCGAGGATGGCCCCGGTACCGCAGGCAATTCCCTGGCGGATGCGATGGAGCGCAATGACGGCACGGTATCGGGCATCCGATACAGGTCGGCCGTCCTCGACGGAGGCGACGTGACCGTCATCTCTGCCGATCTCGACCGTGACGACTCGTTCGAGACGACCATCGTCCTCGACGGTCGACACACCCTGCTCTTCATCGATGTCCCGTCCCACCAAGCCGCATCGACCCCCACC